>NZ_CALFQK010000087.1:0-13941 GCF_937921195.1 uncultured Salinicola sp. | reverse complement strand
AAGACCGTGGTATGCAGGGTTTCGAGGCCAACTCAAAGGGATGGATGACAGCTTGGACAGCACTGCACATCAAGATCGCGTATTGATCATCGAAGACGACGAGCGTCTGGCACATCTGACGCGTGAGTATCTGGAGGCGAACGGGTTCCAGGTCGGGCTGGAGCACGATGGCGCGCATGGCGTGGAGCGCATCGTCGAGGAGCAGCCGGACATGGTGATCCTCGATCTGATGTTGCCCGGCGAGGATGGCCTGTCCATCTGCCGGCGGGCGCGTCCGCACTATGCCGGCCCCATCCTGATGCTGACGGCACGCACCGACGACATGGATCAGGTCCTGGGCCTGGAGATGGGGGCCGACGACTACGTCCCCAAGCCGGTTCAGCCCAGGGTCCTGCTGGCGCGCATGAGGGCGTTGATGCGCCGCGCCGACAGCCTGGTCTCTTCCAGTGGGGCGACGCGCCTGACCTTCGACAATCTGGTCATCGACAGCGCCACTCGCGAAGCCTGGCTGGAGGAGGAGCGGGTCGATCTCACCAGCGCCGAGTTCGATCTGCTCTGGCTGCTGGCCGACAATGCCGGCCGCGTGCTGACTCGCGAAGAGATTTTTTCCCAGCTGCGCGGCATCAAATACGATGGACAGGATCGCTCCATCGACGTGCGGGTCTCGCGTATTCGTCCCAAGATCGGTGACGACCCCAATCACCCCCACCGCATCAAGACCGTGCGGAGCAAAGGGTATCTGTTCGTGAGAGATAGCTGAAGCGGACCGGCAGCGGTCTCCGCTCGAGTTTCCCCGCGCCGTGATCCCGGCCGGTTCCCGGGCTATCGCGATCGGCACTGTCGCGCCTCGGCTTGCCACGCCCCGCGGGGGCGAGAGGCCGACCGTCGGGGCGCCTGCTGAGCGCGGGGCCCCGGGTGCCGTGCGGCGGGCATCGATCGCCTCCTGCAGAAAGCTCCCGTCTCCCCCGAGGGGCGGGCGACACTAGCCTTTCTGGCCATCCACGAAGCCGATTGCCGCGCGAGATTCAACATGCGTCGTTCCTTTACCGACAGCACTTTCTTTCGGTTCTACGTGTCGTTGCTGGCGGCACTGGTCATCACCTTCGCGCTGGTCCTGTTCGGCTTCCTGATGGTCGACAAGGTGCGCCAGGAGCACTATCGGGAAAATCTCGTCAGCGGCCCATTGGCGCTGCTTTCCGACCTCGTCTCCCGCCAACCGCTGTCGCAGCGGGACGACTGGCTGGCATCGATGGCATCGACGCTGGGCATGCCGTTGGGGCTGTTCAAGCTCGAGGACCTTTCACTCAACTACTTCGAGCGGGCTCGCCTGCGCGAGAACCGCCCCGTCATCGAGTCGACCGACAAAGGCTGGCGCTCGCTCTATCAGTTGCCGCACTCCAAGTGGGTACTGGCGGCACGCATCAACAGTCTTAACGAGATGCAGCTTCGCGGCATCACCGAGGTGTTGCGGAGTTGGCTGAGCGGCGAGACGGAGGAGATCCAGGCTCGACGCTTCGAGCGGGTTAAACGGCAGTTCCACGTGCCGCTCGGTCTCTATACCGAGCCACCGACGGATGTCGACCCCATCCAGGCGACGCGACTCGACGCCGGCGAGGTCGTGGTGCGTCTCGAGACAGGGCTCAGCGCGCTCTATATTCACGCCAGGGTCGGGCCGGATCGGTGGTTGCGAATCGGTCCACTGCCCAGTTTCGAATCGATGCCGCTGTCGCTGGCGCTGGCGCTGCTGATCATGGTGCTCTCGACCCTGGCCGGGGCCATCTATCTCATCGTATGGGGCGTCGAAGGCCGCGTGGGCAGGCTGGAGCGTGCCGCGACGCGGATTGCCGCCGGGCATCTCAACTCGCGGGTACGGGTCGACAGCAACGATTTCGTCGGCCGTCTGGGCATGGCGCTCAACGGCATGGCCGCGCAGGTGCAGTCGCTGCTGCGCAGCCAGCAGGAGATGATTCGCGCCGTCTCCCACGAGTTGCGTACGCCGGTGGCACGCATTCGCTTCGCGGTCCAGATGCTCGAGGATCTCAGCAAGGATGAGAGCGCCCAGCGCCAGCTGGCGGGGATCGACGAGGACATTTCCGAACTCGATCGATTGATCGACGAAATCCTCACCTACGCCAAGCTCGACAGCGAGAACGCACAGGGCGTCACGCTCAAGACGGAGAGCATGGAGTGCCGTGCGGTCGCCTGGCGAGTGCTGGACACGCTGAGCCCGCTGCATCCGCATCTCGAGCTCGGCGTCGCCGATGGCGAGGAGCTAGAGGTGGAAGCGGAACCGCGCTATCTGCAGCGCGCGGTGCAGAACCTGGTCGCCAATGCCTGCCGTCATGCCGAGAGTCGGGTCATGGTGACGGTCCACCGCGAGCCGAGAGCCGTCCGGATCGATGTCGAGGACGATGGTCCTGGCGTGCCGGAAGAGAAGCGTATCGCCATCTTCAAGCCATTCGCCCGACTGGACGACAGCCGAACGCGGCGCTCCGGCGGGTACGGACTGGGGCTCTCCATCGTGCAGAAGATCATGGCCTGGCACGGGGGGAACGTCGTGGTGGACCGCAGCGCCAGCCTGGGGGGCGCCCGGTTCAGCCTGCTGCTGCCGCTCCATGGGAGAGAGGCGATTCACCCGCTGAACTTCGACGAGGATTCGACCTGAGTACGACGACACGCCTTCCCATCCCGTATCGCGCTGCTTCGTTCAGGCGGGTTCCGTCGAACCCGCCGGCTTGATGCCGCTGAGTACCGCAAACGACGTATCTCTTGCGGTGCGAATGAAGTCCTCCATCCACGGTAGCGACAGATTGTCCTCCCGGACCGCCGCGTATAGCGTGCTCCACACGCCGTCCTTGCCCAGTGGCAGCGCCTTGACGTAATCGCGCTCCAGATACTCCGTCAGCGCCCAGTTGGGCAGGGCGCACACGCCCCGCCCGCTGGCCACCAGCTGCATCATCATCACCGTGAGCTCCGCGCTGCGAATCTCCCTGGGCCGTGCGCCGACCGGGTCGAGAAACTGGGTGAAGACATCCAGCCGGGAATGGTCCACCGGATAGACGATGAGCGTTTCCTCGGCCAGATCCGCAGGCTCGACCCAGCTTCGGGTCGCCAGGGAGTGCTGTTTGGCCACGGCCAGCAGGCCCTCGTAGCGAAACAGCGGAGCATAGTGCACCCCCGGCAGCGGCTCCGGATTGTCGGTGATCACCAGGTCGAGGGCTTCGCGGGTCAGCCCGGGCAGCAGGTCGAAATTCTGGCCGCTGGGGATGTCGACCTCGACTTCCGGCCAGTGATTGCGGAAGTGATCGACGGTCGGCATCAGCCACTGGAAGCAGCTATGGCACTCGATCGCCATGTGCAGGCGTCCCTGTTCATGACCCGCCAGCCGGGCCAGGTCCCGCTCCGCCAGTCGCAACTGAGGCAGTACCTGTTCGGCCAGTGTCAGCAGGCGCTCCCCGGCCCGCGTGAACGACACCGGGCGCGTCTTGCGCGTGAACAGCGGCATGCCGAGACGCGACTCCAGATCCTTGATCTGGTGGGAAAGCGCCGATTGGGTCAGGTGGACGCGCTCCGCCGCTTCGACCAGGGAACCGGTATCGCGCAGGGCGATCAGCGTGCGGAGGTGGCGGAGTTCGAGCATGCTATGAATTTTGCTCACGTTGAGGATTAGATAAACGCGTTTGATTCAGGGTGCGCTGCCGGGGACACTGCCCGCCAAGCCATGATCTCCCTCATTCTAACCGCTAACTCCGAGAGACCCTACACATGACCACCCTGGTGCATACCCTGGGCTACCCGAGAATCGGTGCTCATCGAGAACTGAAGAAAGCCGTCGAAGCCTACTGGAAAGGTGAACTCGATCGCGATGGACTCGAACGGGAGGGGGCGCGCCTGCGCAGGGCGCACTGGCAGGACCAGATCGACGCGGGTCTGGACTTCGTGACGGTGGGCGACTTTGCCTTCTACGATCAGGTGCTCAACGCTTCCGTGCTGATCGGCGCCGTTCCGCCACGCTTCGGTGGCATCGACGGTGAGGTCGATCTCGACACCAGTTTCCGGATGGCGCGTGGACGCGCGCCCAGTGGCGAGCCGGCGGCGGCGTGCGAGATGACCAAGTATTTCGATACCAACTACCACTACCTCGTGCCGGAGCTATACCGGGGGCAGACGTTCCGTATCGCCAGCGAGCGGCTGTTCGAGGAGGTCGCCGAGGCCAGGGCCGAAGGGCATCCCGTCAAGGTGGCGCTGACGGGGCCCGTCACCTGGCTGTGGTTATCCAAGGCCAAGAGCGACGGGCTCGAGCGTCTCTCGCTGCTCGACGATCTCGTCGCCACCTACGACGAGATCCTGGGTCGCCTGGCAAGCGCGGGGGTCGAATGGGTGCAACTCGACGAGCCGGCGCTGGTTCAGGACTTGCCGGGCGAGTGGCAGGGCGCTTTCGAGTCGGCTTACCACAAGCTGCAGTCGACCCCGGTCAAGCTGCTGGTGGCAACCTACTTCGGTGGTCTCGGCGACAATCTGGGGTTGGCCGTTTCGCTACCGGTCGAGGGGCTGCACGTGGATGTGGTGCGGGCGCCGCAGCAACTGAACGCGGTGCTCGACCGGCTACCGCCCTACAAGGTGCTCTCCGTGGGCGCCATCGACGGCCGCAACATCTGGCGTGCCGATCTGGCCCGACTTGCCGGCGAGCTCGAGGATGCCAAGGCACGCCTGGGAGACCGCCTGTGGCTGGCGCCGAGCTGCTCGCTGCTCCATGTCCCCGTCGATCTGGACAACGAAACCAGGCTCGATCCTGAACTGAAGAGCTGGCTGGCGTTCGCGCGGCAGAAGCTCGGCGAGGTGGTGACGCTTGCCCACGTGCTCGACGGTACCGAAACGGAAACGGATCGCCAGCGCGTCGAGGACGCCAGCCGGGCCCTGTCGGCGCGCCGGGAGTCGCGGCGTATCCACAAGCCCCGGGTCGCCGAGCGTCTGGCCAGGGTGGGCGCCGCGGACACGCGCCGTGCCAACGTCTACCCGATACGTGCCACCGCCCAGCGAGAGCGCCTCGCCCTGCCGCTGTTCCCGACGACGACGATCGGTTCCTTCCCCCAGACGCAGGAGATCCGTGCGGCACGCCGTGACTTCAAGCGGGGCATCCTCGACGTGGCCGACTACGAAGCCAGCATGCGAGAGGAGATCGCGCGGGTCGTCGAGCGCCAGGCGCAGTTGGGGCTCGATGTGCCGGTGCACGGCGAGGCCGAGCGTAACGACATGGTCGAGTACTTCGGCGAGCAGCTCGACGGCTTTGCCTTTACCCAGAACGGCTGGGTGCAGAGCTACGGCTCACGCTGCGTCAAGCCGCCGGTGATCTTCGGCGACGTGGAGCGGCCGGAGGCGATGACGGTGCGCTGGAGCGAATATGCCCAGTCGCTCACCGACAAGCCGATGAAGGGCATGTTGACCGGTCCGGTCACCATTCTGCAGTGGTCGTTCGTGCGCGACGATCAGCCGCGCGCCAAGACCTGCCGTCAGATCGCGCTGGCGCTGCGCGACGAGGTCGCCGATCTCGAGCGGGCGGGTATCGCGATCATTCAGATCGACGAGCCGGCACTGCGGGAGGGGCTGCCGCTGCGCCAGGCCGAGTGGCAGGCGTATCTCGACTGGGCGGTGGAGTGCTTCCAGTTGAGCGCTGCCGTGGCCGCCGACGAGACCCAGATCCACACCCACATGTGCTACGCCGAGTTCAACGACATCATTGGCGCCATCGCGGCCATGGATGCCGATGTCATCACCATCGAGACCTCGCGCTCCGACATGGAGTTGCTGGATGCGTTCCAGCACTTCGACTACCCCAACGAGATCGGACCCGGGGTCTACGACATTCACTCGCCGAACATCCCCGAGCGCGCCTGGATGGTCGATCTGATGGCCAAGGCAGCGGAGAAGATTCCGCCCGAGCGACTCTGGGTCAATCCGGACTGCGGCCTCAAGACGCGCGGCTGGGCCGAGGTGGAACCGGCGCTGGCTAACATGGTCGAGGCGGCCCGGGAGCTGAGGCAGCGCTACGCCTGAGGCGAGTGTCGAGGGATGAACGGGTTCATGGTCTGGCCCGCCGGTACGCCTGGCATGTTAGGCTGGACGTTGCGCCGCGAGACGACCTCGCGGCGCTTTTTTTATGACGGCTATCCGAGGGTGTTTACAAAACAGGCGAACGAAGACAAGGCAAGGCGAAATTGGACGAGAAAGCGGAATTTACAGGGCGTAAATGAGTATTTGACTCGCACCGCTCGCCCTTCGGGCCGTCCTGCGGACGTTCTGAACTGAAGTTCGGTGAGGTCAATTTCAACGCCGCATTGTCGAGTGCAGCCCTTTGGTAAACACTCTCTTCGTGTCCAGACACCTCTCGGGAACCTTGCTCATGTCCAACGCGCTCCAGGCTGGCAAAGACCGCCGCGCCTTCCTCGGTCGTTATCGCTCATCGCTCCGCTGGCTGGCGTTGCCGGCCGCTTCGCTCCTGCTGACGGCGTGTGCCGGCGGCGGGCAGCACCAGGAGATGAAGCCCACCGCGCCCTCGGGCCTGGCTGCGCTCAAGTCGCCGCTGATGCCGAGTGCCTTCTTCGCCGATGGCGGCGAGACGTTCACCGCCTGGCGCTGCACGCCGTCCCAGGATCTGGTCACCACCACGCCCGACGACAGCCGACTGCGATTGTGGACCGCCCTGGGCGAGACGGAACTGCCGAGCGCCGTGGTGGGCTCCGGCTCCCGCTACGAACTCGGCGGGGTCTCGTTCTGGCGTCAGGGGCGCGATGCCCGTGTCGAGAGCGACAACGGCCGGCTGGTCTGCACGCTGGCCAGCGAGCGCCAGACGACGACCCGCAAAGCGCATCCGGACACCATCTTCTACGCCAGCGGCAACGAGCCCGGCTGGAACGTCTCCCTCGACCGCAACAGCCATTCTCTGACGCTGGTATCCGATTACGGCCAGGCCACCGATACGTTCGATTATCGTGTCGCCTCGGTGAAGAACGGCGGCGATGCGCGCATGATCCTGGTCAGCGACAGCGGCCAGTATCCCATGGAGCTCGATCTACGCGCTGGCGCCTGTTTCGATGACATGAGCGGCCAGCCATGGCCGGTCAGGGTGACGCTGCGTTACGGGGAGCGCGAGTTCCAGGGGTGCGGGCAGGGTGTCGAGGCCGGCCGCTGAGCGACCAGAGCCATGCGGCGACAACGAACGAAATTATCGAATGCTCGATGCTATTTTTAGCGATTTTCATTTCATGGAGTGCAATGAATAATCCCAGCAACGCTTGCCGGTCATCGTCGGCATCTTGGTTGGGTATGACTTCAGCATTGGAGACGGCTTCGTGACACGACGTGTTCTTCTCATCACCAGTTCCATTTTCGGCGAGGGTGGCCAGTCCCGGGCGCTGGCGGAATCGTTCAAGGCTGCCTTGCAGGGGCGTGACGTCGAGTTGACCGAGCGCAACGTGGTCGAGCAGCCGCTGCCCCACCTGACCGGTGCCGAGATGGCGAGCTGGATGACCGATCCTGCCGAGCGCAGTGACGAGCAGCGACAACTAGCGCAGGTATCGGACGAGTTGCTGTCCGAGATCGATGCCTGCGATCTCCTGGTGCTGGCGGTGCCGCTCTACAACCTGGGCATTCCGAGCCAGCTCAAGTCATGGTTCGACCGCATCCTGCGCGCCGGCAGGACCTTCCAGTACACTGCCAATGGCCCGGTAGGCCTGCTGGAGGGCAAGTCGGGGCTGATTCTGGCGGCTCGCGGTGGCATGTACGCCGGCACCGAGATGGACTCGCAGACGCCCCACCTCAGGCACATGCTGGCCCTGATCGGCATCAAGGACGTCGACGCCATCTACGCCGAGGGCCTGAACATGGGCGACGAACGCAAGCAACAGTCGCTGACCGAAGCCAAGCAGGCGATCGGCCACTACGTCGACTCGCATTTCTGATCGTCGGATCGCGCTCCAGCGTCGACCAGAACCGCCCGCCATCGATGGACGATAGCGGGCGGTTCTCGTTTCACTCGGGGGCGGTGATCGGCTCCACCCGCGGCGAGGTGATTCGCGCCAGCAGACGTTGCATGACGGCCCGCTCCGGCCGGCCCGAACTCGAGCGCTCGCTGGCCATGGGCTGCCACTTGCCGTCATCACCGCGTTCGGCGATCGAGAAGGTGAAGGGGTGGGTTCCCGGCACGCCCAGGCGAATATCGGTGGCCAGCAGTCTCTCCCTTCCCGCCTCCCGGCGGATGTCGTAACGCAGGAACGGGCCGCTGAACCAGGCCAGGCGCCGGCCATCCCGTGTCCGCTGTGCGGCCTCTTGCCATTCGTCGCCCAGTGGCCAGGGTGCCAGCGTCGGCGGGCTGTCGCCGTCCAGCAGGCTGACCCAGCCTTCGTAGGCCGCACCGTCATGAATGACGGTGACGCGCCACAGCAGGGTGGTGAGGGGGGCCGGTTGAACCAGGATGGGGTCGTCGCTCATGCCCCGCTGGGCCAGGAAGGGCGCGATCCGTTGCTCGACGAACGCCTGGGCACCCAGGCTGAAACCGATGTAAAGACACGAGACTCCCAGTAGCGCGGCCAGGAGCCGACGGGCAGCGGGGCGTATGGCGAAGACGATCACCCCGATCAGCAGGGGCAGCGTGTAGAGCGGGTCGATGATGAACAGCGTATGCCAGCTGACCGGCCGCAGCGGGATCGGCCACAGCAACTGGGTGCCATAGGTCGTGAAGGCATCGAGTAACGGGTGGGTCGCCAGGCAGAGGGTGAACAGCCACCACCAGTGCCAGAATGAGGCGAGATCGCGCGTGCGTGACCATCGCGCGGCGAGCCCGGCGCAAAGCGTCGCGACACCGGTCAGCACGATCAGCGAGTGGCTGAAGCCGCGATGGCGGGTGTAGTCGGCAACGGCGTCTCCGTAATCGATCAACACGTCGAGATCCGGCAGGGTCCCGAGGGCGGCCCCGATCAACAGCGCGCGCCGGCCGAGTCGAGGCATGACCACACCGCCGATGGCGGCGCCCAGGCAGGCTTGGGTAACGGAGTCCATACGATCTCCTTGTCGGGGCGTTCGTGAGTGAAGGGAGCTGCCGAACGTCGCAGTTTGTGCGAGGTTGGCTGCCACGTCGACTCGAACGTGGCGAGGGGGCGTCATTCACCGATCGGCGCTGGTGGTCTACCATTGGATGGTCCAACACACTGACGAATCAGGAACAAATTCATGGAATACCTGCATACGATGGTTCGCGTCGCCGATCTCGACGCGTCACTGCATTTCTACTGCGACTTGCTGGGCCTGCAGGAAGTATCACGCAAGGAGAGCGAGAAGGGGCGTTTTACGCTGGTCTTCCTGGCCACGCCCAACGACACGCCGCGCGCCAAGACCGAGCAATCGCCGATGGTCGAACTGACCTACAACTGGGATCCGGAAACCTACACCGGCGGTCGCAATTTCGGCCATCTGGCCTATCGGGTCGATGATATCTACGCACTCTGCGAGAAGCTGCAGGCGGGTGGCGTGACCATCAACCGGCCGCCACGGGACGGGCACATGGCGTTCGTTCGCTCCCCCGACGGCATTTCGATCGAACTGCTCCAGAAAGGCGAGGCGCAAGCCCCGAAGGAGCCCTGGGCTTCGATGGAAAACAGCGGCAGCTGGTGACGCCGTGAATCGCTCGACACGCATCTTCCTCGGCTGGCTGCTGCTGGTGGCGATCGCTGCCAGCAGCGGCATCCTGGCGCCGCCCGGCGAGTGGTACGCTGCGCTCGCCAAGCCGCCCCTGACGCCACCGGACTGGCTGTTTCCGGCGGCCTGGACGCTGCTCTACCTGATGATGGCGGTCGCGGCGACGAAAGTGACGTTGGCGGCACCGCCCGGTGCACGTCGGTCTGCCGTGGCGCCATTCGTCCTCCAGCTCGTCGCCAACGGCCTGTGGTCGTGGCTGTTCTTCGCCGCGCACTGGATGCTGATCGGGCTGCTGGACCTGCTGCTGCTGTGGGGGTTGATCGTGTGGACGATCGTGACGTTCTCCCGCCATTCACGCTTCGCCGCCGGCTTGTTGGTGCCCTACCTGATATGGGTGAGCTTCGCCGCCTATCTCAACGCGGGGGTTCTGGTTCTCAACGCGCCATGGAACTGATCTCGCGGCGATCCCCGGCAGCCACGGCTCCCCGTCGCAGCGGCCGGACGCTTCAGGAGCCATCATGAGCCAGGCAACACGATCGATACCCGCCGATATCGAACACGCCATGCGCCGCGAGGCAGCCGAGCTCGAGCGGCTGGATCGGGAGGTTTATCGCCAGTACGACCGCGATCCTCTGGCGCCAATCGTCGGCCTGGGGCCCAGGCAGGCGAGGCTGGCCGTCTTCGGGCGCGACCCCGGCAAGCGAGAGGTCGAGATAGGGCTGCCGTTCGTCGGTGCCGGTGGGCAGAAGGTCCGTGAGGCGCTCTACCGGCACCGGCATGGACGGCCGATGCCGGATTTCGACGCTTCGCTGGAGGTGGGGGAGGATCTTTACTGGATCAACACCGTCCCCTACAAGCCGCTGGGCAACAAGGCCTGGCCGATGGCGGTGAAGCGGCGGTTCCAGCCGCTGATAGCGGCACTGCTGACGCAGCAGTGGTCCGGCGAGCATGTCATCACGCTCGGACGGGAAGCCTTCCACTGGTTCGGGATCGGCCAGTCGCGCGAGATTCGCGATGGGCTGGAGGCCTTCTGGTCCCGGGAGGATCGCTTCACCGCGACCTGCGTCACGGAGCTGACGCTATCGACCGGCGAGTCCAGACGCTTCACCCTCGCGCCGCTTCCACACCCCTCGCCACTCAACCAGCGCTGGTTCAAGCGCTTCCCCGAGCTGCTGGACCGGCGCCTGTCGGCGCTGGGGGCCTGAACCGCTGCCTAGTCCGGGCGGGCCGCGATGCGTCCGCTTCCCAGGAACATGATCGCCAGGGCGCCGAACAGGAACATGCCCTGCAGTTCCAGCGTCCATCCCCCCTGGCTGTTCAGCGTCCACAGCTGCGAGGTGTGGACCAGTATCAGCGCCACGATCATGTTGACTGCCATCAGTAGCCCGCCAATGCGCGCTTGCCAGCCGACGATCGCCATCAGCGGCGCGACGATCTCGCCCACCAGGGCCCCGTAGGCGATGAAGGAGGGCAGCCCCATCCCCGACAGCTGATGGGCGATGCCATTGAGGCTGGTCGGATCCATCAGCTTGCTGACGCCGTGCAGCAGTATCAGGACGCCGACGCACAGACGCAGCAGAAGCTTGCCCAGATCATCGTTTTGCAGGAAGCGCATAAGGGGTTCCGTATTGTCCAAGGTTCCAGTGCCTTATCGGCGCGCATAGGCTAACAGACTTGCGCGAGATTCGTGGCGCGAGGATATTGGTATCGTTTTGTAAGCGTGGGACTACACAAGCCATGGCGATTCTGACAATGTCCCCGATCACCGAAAACGGTGATACCTGAATCGAGTCTCTGGTGAGAGGGAGTCTTGTCAGTCGGATCGATGTTTCCACTGGCGCCGGCCCGAGCAGAGTCCTCGTCAAAGGGTCCTACCCAAGCACAATAACGAGTCGCAAATGCGGAGCCAGTTCTTCTCTCTTTGGCGAAAATGCACCAAGGCACCCGACTCCCTCCCGGCGGAGCGTCGGCGCAGCTTCGAGATCATGGCCGAAATCTATCTGCTGGCGCTCTGCGTGCAGTTGATGCTCGCTCCCATGCTGTTTCTCGTTGGCCGTCCAATCCTCGGCTGGCTCAATCTGGTCTGTCTTGCAGGCTACGTGGTGGCGCTGTTTCTGCATCGCCGGCTGTTCGTGGCGACCGCGCTGGCGGTCAAGCTGAGCACTTTTCTGATGTTCGTCATCGTCGGTGTCGTCGTCACCGCCAATCAGGCCAGTCTGGTCTACTTCCTGCTGTTTGCCGAAGTCGAAATGATGCTTGCCGACCTCAGGCGTCGCACCAAGGTCATCGCGACCGGCTGTCTCGTCGCGTTCTCTCTCGGTGTCCTCCATCTGCCCCCGTTGCCCGGCACGCCCCTGCGTACCTCCGGCGTCGATACGTTTCTTGCCGAACTGGGCCTGGGACTGGTCTTCATCATGCTGTGCATCGTGATCCTGCGCATGCTGGCGATCACCGACCACCATGAGCATCGCTACCGACGCGATGCCATGCATGACTCGCTGACGCGGGTACTCAATCGACGCGCGATCTTCGAGCGGGCCTCCAACTACTGGAAGACCAACCGCGAATTTGCCGTGGCGCTGGTGGATGCCGACCGCTTCAAGGAGATCAACGACAACCACGGGCACTCGGCCGGCGATGCCGTACTTCGCCACCTGGCCGGCCTGCTGCGGGGGACGCTGCGCAGTGACGACAGCGTCGGCCGGGTCGGCGGAGAGGAGTTCCTGATATTGTTGCCCGATGCCGGCAAAAGCCAGGGCATTGAAGCCGCCATGCGCATTCGCGATCGATTGGCGCGTCATCCCTGCCGGCTCGACGGCACCGCATTGCCGGTGACGCTGTCGATGGGAATCGCCACCTCCGAGGAGGGGCTGCATCTGCGCGACCTGATCGAACTGGCCGATCGGCGACTCTATGCCGCCAAATCCGCCGGGCGCGATCAAGTGGTGGCCGAAGGACACGCCGATGCCGCGACATCACGCAATTCGCAGCGCCTCGCCCAGGGGGTCGAACGGGCGCTGGAGGCGGATCGCGTCTGACGGGAGTCGCGACCGGATGCTCTGCTTCGGGACGCGCCGCCGGATGCCGTCAGCGCGGGTCAGCGGTTCAGTGTCAGTCGCGACAGCCCGCGCTGGACCAGCGTCGCCATGGTGGTCGCCACCGGTGTGCACAGAACCCACGGCAGGGCGAGCAGCGCAATGCTGAGCGCGCCCATGTAGACATCGCTGAACCAGTGCGCTCCGACCATGATCCGGGGGGCGCTCAGCAGTAGCACGAAGGCTACGCTCCAGGCGGCGGTGCGGCGATCGGCAAAGCGCAGCATGAATCCGGCGAAGATCATCAACATCAGCCCATGGTCGCCGGGGAAACTGTTCGACGCCGAATCCTTGGTGGGTATCGAGACGATATCCGTGAGGCGGGCGGCGTGCTCGAAGAATCGTGTCGGGCTGGGGTGCCCATAGGTGATGGCCTTGTTGGTCACGATCGCGATGACGCCGGCGGTCAGCAGCATCGTCACGCCGATGCCGAACCAGCGCCGCAGGCGGTCGGGACGCGGATCCCGGCGCATGGCGATGGCGAACAACACCCCCATGACGCCGAACGACGCGGCGTCGAAGAAGCGCGTGTTGAGCAGCGCCAGCAGATCGTCCCATAGTCCGTTTTCCGGCGTGATCCACTGGTTGAAGGCCCAGAAGATCCTGTCGTCCAGGTCGGTCCAGGGCAGCCCGTGGGGCAGTGCCCAGCTCAGCAACAGCAGAAGGCCGGTAACGTTGAGCCCTAACAGGCGTTTCCATTGTGTGTTCATACGTCGCTCGCAGGTGAGTCGTCTGCGACGATTATAGTTTAAGCATTTTATAAGGAACAGTGTTCTATAACTGGCGTGGGTTTCGCCGCGTCGGGGCTGACCTCCTCGTCATGAAAAGCCCCCGACGAATGGCGGGGGCTGGGCGGTTGCGGGTAGCGCTTGCCGGCCCCGGATCAGTCGAGTTCGGCGATCTTGTTGCGCTGCTCGACCAGGTGCTGGCGTGCTGCCAGGTACTCCTTGAGCTTGCCGCGTTCCTTCTCGACCACTGCCTCGGGCGCCTTGGCGGTGAAGCTTTCGTTGCCGAGCTTCCTCTCGATGCCGACGATCAGCTTGTCCTGCTTGTCGATCTCCTTGGCGAGACGCGCAAGCTCGGCCTCCTTGTCGATCAGGTCGGCCATCGGCACCAGCACTTCCATGTCGCCGACCAGTTGCGTCGCCGACAGCGG
>NZ_CALFQK010000086.1:0-12008 GCF_937921195.1 uncultured Salinicola sp. | reverse complement strand
CCAGCTTCCAGCTTCCAGCTTCCAGCTTCCAGCTTCCAGCTTCCAGCTTCCAGCTCTCTGGGCTATCTTGACGGCGGCGCTGTCGTTCCCGTCGATGCTGCGCCGCCCGTCGAACAGCCATCCAGGGAGAGCCCGATGACCGTGATGACCGCCGCCGAAATCGAGGACTTCCTCGATGATGTCTTTCCCCAGCGTCAGGGCACCATCGAAGCCGTCGATCACATGCGGGCGACCATGAGCCTGGCGATCGAGGACGAGCACCTGCGCCCAGGCGCCTGTGTCTCCGGCCCGTCGATGGTGAACCTGGCCGACGTCTGCCTCTACGTGGCGGTCCTGGCCCAGATCGGGCCGGAAGCGATGGCGGTGACCAGCAGCCTCAACTGCCACTTCCTGCGCCGTGCCCGCGGCGACCGTGACCTGATCGCCAACGCGCGCATTCTCAAGCTCGGCCAGCGGCTGGCGGTGGGTGAAGTGCAGCTCTTCTCCACCGGCGACAACGAGCCCGTGGCGCTCGTCACCGCGACCTACGTGCTGCCGGATCGCGACGATTGATCTCCGTTGACTCGACCGCGGTCACGCCTGGCCCGTGACCGGCCGCTGACGCCAGGCGCTCCACGCCAGCACCAGCCACCCCGCCATCAGCAGCAGACCGCCGAAGGGCGTGACGACCCCCAGCACTCGCATTCCGCCGAGCACCAGCAGGTAGAGCGAACCGCTGAACAGCACCATCCCCGCGAACCACAGCCCGACGGCCAGACGCTGTCCGCGCAGGGCCTGTTTCCCCTGCCAGCCGAGCACGGCCATGACCGCCAGCGTGTGCCACGCCTGGTAGCGCACGGCGGTGTGGAAGACCTCGAGATCGCGCGGCGTCAGCGTGTTCGCCAGCGCGTGAGCGCCGAAGGCACCGGCCGCCACGATCAGAAACCCACTCAGGGCGGCAAAAAACCAGGGCCACTTTTGGTGCATGTTGCGACTCCTCGATGGCGGCTATGCTTCTGGAGGGCGTCAGCCGCGGAATTGACGCCCGCTAGTCTAGCGCGTAAAAAACCGGCTCGGCAGCCGCCTGCCAGCGTTTGCGACGTCATCGTTACCCATAAGGACTTCCGAGATGGATTTCATCAACACGCTTCACGACGCGGTCTATGCGGTCATGACCCCGGTCAGCGATTTTGTCTGGACTTATATTCTCCTGTACCTGCTGCTGGGCGCCGGGCTCCTGTTCACCGTGCTCACGCGTTTCATGCAGTTCCGGCTGTTTGGTCACATGGCGCGGGTCACGTTCAACAGTCGCGGTTCGGGGACGGGCGTCAGCGGCTTTCAGGCCTTCGCGACATCGCTGGCGGCCAGGGTCGGCACCGGGAACCTGGCAGGCGTGGCGATTGCGCTGTGGGTCGGCGGCCCCGGGGCGATCTTCTGGATGTGGATGACGGCGCTGGTCGGCTTCGCCACCTCGTTCATCGAGTCGACCCTAGCCCAGACCTACAAGAAGCGCAACGAGGATGGCGTCTTCCGCGGCGGCCCCGCCTACTACATCGAGCGGGCGCTGGGACAGCGCTGGATGAGCGTGCTGTTCGCGGTCTTCCTGCTGATCGCCTACGGGCTCGCGTTCAACGGCGCGCAGTCCAATACCATCGCACAGGGCCTGTCCCAGGCGTTCTCGATTCCCAACTGGGTGACCGGTGTCATACTGGTGATCATCACCGGGCTGGTCATCTACGGTGGACTCAAGTCCGTGGCGCGCACCGCCGAGAAGATCGTGCCGATCATGGCCATCGGTTACTTCCTGGTGGCGCTGTACGTACTGGTGGTGAATCTCAGCGAAGTGCCCGCGATGCTGGAGCTGATCGTCAAGAGTGCCTTCGGCTACGGCCCCGCCGTCGGCGGTGCGGTGGGCTACACCATCAAGATCGCGATGGAAAACGGCATCAAGCGCGGCCTGTTCTCCAACGAGGCGGGCATGGGCTCGGCGCCCAACGCCGCCGCCCAGGCCGACGTCAAGCACCCGGCGGCGCAGGGGCTGGTGCAGTCCTTTGGCGTGTTCATCGATACCCTGGTCATCTGCAGCTGCACCGCGGTGGTGATCCTGCTTTCCGGCGTCTACGAACGCCTGATGAGTACGTCTCCGGGGCAGGATATCGTCGGCATCCAGTTGACCCAGGATGCGATGGTCGACCACCTCGGCAGCTTCGGCGAGATTTTCATCGCGATTGCGATCTTCCTGTTCGCGTTCACCTCGATCATCGCCAATTTCTCCTACTCGCAGATCAATATCGAGTACCTGTTCAAGCGCCATGCCAAGGCGGCGGTATCGGTATTGCGCGTCGCGGTGCTGGCGATGGTGATGATCGGTTCCGTGGCGCAACTGCAGTTCGTGTGGGACTTCGCCGATCTCGCCATGGGGCTGATGGCCACCACCAACCTCGTTGCCATTCTGCTGCTGTGCCCCGTCGCCCTGCGCGTGCTCAAGGATTACGAGCGCCAGCGCAAGGATGGCGTGCGCGAGCCGACCTTCGACCCCAAGGGCGTGCTGAAGCGGCCCGAGCAGGTCGATGCCGATGTCTGGCCGGCGCGCGAGAGCACCGTCTAAGTTCCGCGCGAGGCTTGACCGGGATGCCTGATTCTCCTGGAGGCGCTACAATGCGCCTCCTCGAGATCCGCTTCAGGGAGAGCCGTCATGCAGATTCAGCTCAACGGTGAGCCCAGTCAGTTCGATGGCGAGCCGACGCTGGCTCAACTGGTCGACTCGCTCGGCCTGTCGGGGCGGCGCATCGCCATCGAGGTCAACGAGGAGATCGTGCCACGCAGCCTGCACGCGCAGACACGCCTGAACGACGGCGACAGCGTGGAGATCGTGCACGCCATCGGTGGCGGCTGAATCGCCGCCTGATTCACGACCAGGAGCCATCCATGTCCCAGCCGATTCAGGACGCCCCGTTGACCGTCGCCGGACGTCGCTTTGCCTCGCGCCTGTTGGTCGGCACCGGCAAGTATCGCGACTTCGAAGAGACCGCCGCGGCGATCGAGGCCAGCGCTGCCGATGTGGTGACGTTCGCGGTTCGCCGGACCAATCTGGGCCAGAATCCGGACGAGCCCAATCTGCTCGACGCCATTTCACCGTCACGCTACACGCTGCTGCCCAATACCGCCGGCTGCTATACCGCCAAGGACGCCGTGCGGACCTGCAGGCTCGCCCGCGAACTGCTCGATGGCCACAACCTGGTCAAGCTCGAGGTCCTGGGTGACGACAAGACGCTCTATCCCAATGTGGTCGAGACGCTGGCGGCCGCCGAGACGCTGGTCAACGACGGTTTCGACGTCATGGTCTATACCAGCGACGATCCCATCGTGGCCAAGGAGCTGGAAAAACGTGGCTGCTGCGCGGTGATGCCGCTGGGATCGCTGATCGGTTCCGGCAACGGCCTGCTCAATCCGGCGACGCTGGCGATCATCCTCGAGCACGCCGAGGTGCCGGTACTGGTCGATGCGGGCATCGGTACGGCGTCCGATGCGGCGCTGGCGATGGAGATGGGCTGCGATGGCGTACTGATGAACTCCGCCATCGCCCACGCCAGGCATCCGGTGATGATGGCCAATGCCATGCGCAAGGCGGTCGAAGCCGGACGCGAGGCGTTCCTCGCCGAGCGCATGCCACGCCGCCAGAGCGCCAGCCCCTCTTCGCCGTTCGCCGGGCGTATCAACGGCTGAGCCTTGCCATCGACGCCCATGGGGCCGCCTTTTGCCGGCGGCCATTTCCCTCTCTTTTGCCTGTTGATTCCTCTGCATGACTGACAAGACGACGCCTGACAACGAATCCGTCACCGATACGCCCGCGCGCCGAGGCATCAAGAGCTACGTGCTGCGGGCCGGCCGCATGACGGCGGCGCAGGAGCGCGGCCTGAAGGAGGTCTGGCCCAGATGGGGGCTGACGGTGGCCGATGGCCGCCAGGATCTCGAGCAACTGTTCGGCCGCCAGGCCCCCTGCGTGGTGGAGATCGGTTTCGGCATGGGCAAGTCCCTGGTCGAGCAGGCGGAAAGCCATCCCGAGACCGACTTCATCGGCATCGAGGTCCACGCGCCCGGCGTGGGCAAGCTGCTCGACGAGGCGGACAAGCGCGGGCTCACCAACCTGCGGGTCTATCGCGAGGATGCGCTGGCCGTACTGGCGGACTGCCTGCCGGAGGCGAGCATCGATACGCTGCAGCTCTTTTTCCCCGATCCGTGGCCCAAGAAGAAGCATCACAAGCGGCGGATCGTGCAGTTGCCGTTCGTCGAGCTGGTGCGTTCCCGGCTCGAGCCGGGCGGCAAGCTGCACATGGCGACCGACTGGCAGGCCTACGCCGAGTTCATGGCAGAGGTCATGGCCGAGGCACCGGGGTTCGTCAACACCGCGCCGGCCGAAACGGCGCCCTTCGTCGAGCGCCCCGCCTTCCGCCCGCTGACCAAGTTCGAAAGCCGCGGCGAGCGCCTGGGGCATGGCGTCTGGGACCTCATCTATCGCCGAGATTGATCGCGCCGGTGGTCCCTCCGGCAACGCTCAATGCGCACAGCCATCGAAGTGCCGCAAGCGGTAGTTGGCGACCAGCGCGATCGCCACGCCCAGCAGCGCCAGGGCCATCCCGCCGAGCTGGAGCGTGTCAACGCTCTCGCCGAACATCCACGCGCTCCACAACAGCGTGACCGGCGGCGTCAGGTAGATGGCGCTGGAGACCGCGTTGACGCCGACACGACGCAGGCAGACGGTAAAGAAGCCGTAGCCGCCGAAGCTCGACAGCGCGATCAGCCAACCCAGTGTCTGCCAGGTCATCAACTCACTGCCCGGGCGCTCGAGCTGGCCGTCGCCCAGCGCCGCGACCAGAAAGACCAGGCTCGCCGCGCTGAGCTGCGCCGTCAACGTGGCCGGCATGCCGAGGCCCGACGGACGCCGGGAGGCGAGTACGCTGCCGAGGGTCACGCTGACCACCGACAGCAGCGGCAGCACGTAGGCCCAGCCGATCGCGCTGCCGGCACCCTGCCAATCTCCTGCGATGCACAAGGCGACGCCGGTCGCCGCGACACCGAGACCTGTCCAGGCCACCGGCGGAAGCTGCTCGCGCAGCCAGAGGGTGGCGATGGCGGCTGCCAGCAGCGGCTGCTGGGCGGTGATCAAGGCGGTGGCCCCGGCGCTGACGCCCAGGCCGACGGCCAGCATCACGCCAAGCAGATAGCCACCCATGGTGAGCGCGCCGACCCCCATCTCGCGCAGCCAGCCGGAGAGTGTCGCCGCGCGTCGTCGGCTCAGCGACCACCATAGCGCGGCGATCGAGGCCGCGAGCAGGAAGCGCCAGGCAAACAGGTCCATCGCTGACATCGGTGCCTCATCCGCCAGGCGGCTGCCGATGAAGCCGGAGCTCCAGCAGAGCACGAAGCCGGTCATCAGGGCTGCGTTCAGCGTCGCGTTGCGCATGCCAACTCCTCCTCTTGTCTCGGGACGATGCGGCTTGAGTCTGCGCGCGCTTGCGGATTCAATGAATCGAATAAAAATCGATTGGTGTTCAATATGATTGAAGTCAGCTCCACGCTCGATCTCGAACTGCTGCGCACATTCCAGGTGGTTGCCCAGACGGGGTCGCTGGCGGCCACGGCGGAGATCCGCCACCGTACGCTCAGCGCCATCAGCATGCAGATGAAGCGCTTGGAGACCGAGCTGGACGTGCGGCTGCTCGAGCGTGGTTCGAGAGGGGTATCGCTGACCCCGAGTGGCGAGGTGCTGTTGCGCGAAGCCCGCGAGCTGCTGCGCGTCCACGACACCCTGATCAGCCGGTTCAGCGGCGAGCGCCTGAGTGGCCGCGTCCGACTGGGCATCCCCGAGGACTATGCCCGCGAGCTGCTCGACGACACCCTGCCCCAGTTCATGGCGCGCTATCCGGGCATCCTGCTGGACGTCAACACCGATACCAGCGGCCGCCTGGCGCGGGCACTCAGGAAGCGTCAGCTCGACTTGGCCATCGTGCTCGACCATGCCACGGGGCTGGAGGGGGGAGAAACGCTATGGCACCCCACGCCGGTGTGGGCGGCGCCGATTCAGGGCGCCATTCACCGGGAGGCGGTGGTACCGCTGGCGGTCCATCCCGAGCAGTGTCCCTATCGTCATCTGGCGATCGAGGGGCTCGACTCGATCCAGCGACCGTGGCGAACCGTCTTCACCAGCACCAGCATCCACGCGGTGGAGAAGGCCATCGAGACCGGAATGGCGATCGGTGTGCTCGATCGCGAACGGGTCACCACGGCGATGCGGGCGCTGGACGAGAGCGACGGTCTGCCGCCGATCCGGCGATGTGTCGCCCGACTGCACTTCGCCCAGGCGATCGATGCCGCGTCGCAACCCGCCGTCGAGGCTCTGGCCCAGTTGCTCCGGGAGCGATTGCACGGTCGCGGGCCCTGGCAGCGGGACGCCTTGAGTGGACGCGATACCGGACAGCGGCCGCGGGCATGAAAAAAGCCGCCCCTGGCGGGGCGGCACTAAGGACCGTGACTAGCTTGATGAGGAGATAACCATGGCAGGAACCTGACATTCGCTGCTGTGGTCAGTGGCGTTTGGCGACGCCACGAGAGAAAGGTTAATCATTCTCATTTGTGATTGCAAGCGTAACGAGAATCTTTTTTATTTGCACTCGTCAACTCACACCGAAGGCGTGCAGCAGCAACGGCAGGGTCGCCATCGCCAGTAGCGTCTGACCGGTGATCACGGCGGCCATCAGCTCGGCGTCGCCGCCCAGCTGACGGGCCAGAATGTAGGCGGAGGTGGCGGTCGGCAGCGCGGCGAACAGCAGTGCCACGTCGCGATCCGCGCCATGCAGACCGACGGCCCAGGCCAACGCCACCACGATCAATGGCGTCACGATCAGCTTGAGTCCACTCGATAGCCAGAATGCCTTGCCGCTGTGCCAGAGCGCCTGAGGCCGCAGGGCAACCCCCACTGCCACCAGCCCCAGCGGCAGCGCGGCGTTGCCGAGCAGGCCGATGGCCTCGAAGCTCCAGCCGGGCAGGCCGACGTCGCCAAGATTCAAGGCGACGCCCAGCAGGCAGGCGAGAATCAACGGATTGCGCAGCAGCGCCAGGGCGCTCTGGCGCAGACTGGCGCTACCCAGCGTGCCGGAGGCGATGAACGCCAGCACGCAGAGGATGTTGGCCGTGGGGACCATCAGCGCGACGGCGACGGCCGCTACCGTGGTGCCGGCCGCACCGTGCAGGGCCGTGGCACCGGCGACGCCGACATAGGTATTGAAGCGCACCACGCCCTGGAAGGCGGAAGTGAAGGCGGCCGGCGCCAGCTGGAGGCGATGCCGCATCAGCCACAGTCCCAGACCCATCATCGTCATGGTGCCGACCAGCGTCACCCCGAGCCGGATGACCGGGACCTGGCTGACGTCGGCGGTGGCCAGTGTCGCCACCAGCATCGCCGGGAACAGCAGGTAGTAGATGAAGCGCTCGAGCCGTGGCCAGAAATCGCCGCCCGGAAAACGTGCCCAACCCAGCCCCGCACCGAGTAAAATCAACAGAAATAGCGGGCCCAGGGCGTTCGCGATGTCGCTCATGTGTCATCCTTGTCGAGCGCTTCGGTGATGTAGCGCCGGTGATGGCCAGTCTATCGACTAATGCCCAACGCTTGGAGTCTCTGAAAGTCCATGGCTGCCTACGAAGAGGAAACCACCCGACCCCGCATGCTCAATCTGCTGATCGGGGTCACCCTGATGACGATCGTCATCGCGCTCTGGTATCTACTCGATTACTACTATCTGCGGGAGTCGACCCGCGACGTGACCTGGTATCCGCCGGCGCAGGGCTGCGTATTGCTGGAGGGCGGGTGCCACGCCAACCTGGGGATCGACTCGTCGGTGGCGTTCGCGCTGCAGGAGACGCATGACGAGGCCGGCACGCTGACGTTCGAGGCCCGTGTCCAGGGCCGCTCGCCGCAGTCGGTGACGGTCCAGTTCATTGGTCGCGACATGAACGTGCATTCACGTCGTCTCGCGCTGCAGTCGCAGGGGGATGGGCTGTTCGTCGGAGAGGGGAACCTGGGGCTGTGCAGCGCGCATGTGGACGCCTGGCGGGCCCAGGTGGTCGTGCTCAGCGACCACGGCCTGAAGGGGAGCTGGTTCGATTTCGACAGCCATGATCTGGGCAGCGGGACGATGGGGCGTAAAGACAAGCGCTGCCTGTAAACATCGACGCCGGCCTGGAAGGGCCGGCGTCGGGGAGGACGTGCGGTACGCGGTACAGCGTCTAGCTGTCGTCGTTGTCACCGTCGTCGCTGCTGCCGTCGTCGGCGGCATCGTCAGGATTGATCGCGAGCAGTTCCACCTTGAACTGCAGGGCCTGGTTGGGGCCGATGGGGCCGCCGGTGCCGGCCGGGCCGTACGCCAGGTCGGAGGGAACGGTGATTTCCCAGGTATCGCCGACGTGCATCATCGTCAGCGCTTCCTGCCAGCCCGGAATGACCTGGTCGACCTTGAACGAGATCGGCTCACCGCGCTTGTAGGAGCTGTCGAAGACGGTACCGTCCGGCAGGGTGCCCTCGTAGTTGACGCGGACGGTATCGTCGGCGCTCGGGGATTCGCCGTCACCGGACTCGAGAACCTTGTACTGCAGGCCGGAATCGGTGGTCTTGACGCCATCCTTCTTGGCGTTTTCCGCGAGGAAGGCTTCGCTCTTCTTGCGGTTCTCGTCGGCGACTTTCTTCTGCTCGGCCTTCTGTTCGGCCACTTTCTTCTGCTGATACTGGGTCAGCGTGGTGCTGATCTCGTCCTGGCTCATCTGCAGATCGTCGTCGCCATAGACATCCTTGATCGCCGCCGCGAACGCGTCGACGTCGAGATCCTTGATGTCCTTGGACAGGCCCTGACCGAGTGTGGCGCCGATGCTGTAGCTGAGTTTCGCCTGATCGCTGTCGAGATCGACCTTGTCCTGGGCGAGAGCCGTTAGCGGCAGCGTCATGATGCTGCCGAGGGCGACGGCGGTTACCAAACGTTTCATGCAAACTCCTTGGGTCAGGATTGAAACCGATGCTGGCCAGTGTGCGAAAGAAGCCTCAAACACCGGTGGGTGGTCGTGATGTGACTCTAACAGGTGGATTTTGGTTCCGCATCCGGGGCATCGATTATCCAGCGCGCCAGCAGACGACGTAACGGCGGGTAATCCTCGGAGGGCACCTCGCGCAGCATCCGACAACTGTCCAGCGCCTGTTCGAGGGCCGCAGCCGTCATGGCCTCGAGGGCGGGCAAGGCGGCCAGCCGCGCCAGCATTTCACGCTCGGCCTGCAGTTCCGCCTGCTTGAGGGTCTGGCGCAGCGGCTCCAGTCGGGGGTGGCGCGACACCTCGGCTTTCAGCGCCCGGCGGCGACTGCGCAGCGGCACGGTCATTTCCTGTTGCCAGCGCCTCGCCGCGGCCAGGGCCTGGCCGGCCTCGGGATCGGGGCGCAGATGGCGTTCGCTCAGCCAGGCGACCCACAGCAGTTCGCAGATATCCCAGCCATGATCATCCTGGAGCCTCAGGCATTCGGCTTCGACGCCGGGGCGGGCGTAGCGGTCCAGGGCGTAGGTCCAGAGCGAACCGGATAGATCGTCGGCGGGCATGGCACTCCATACCGATGGCGGATGGCTGGTAGAATGAGGGCCCATTCGACGCGCCCTGGAGCCCGGCATGATCGCATTTCGCCAACTCGCCCTGCAACGCGGCACCCGACGGCTGTTCGAGGGCGCCGACCTGGTGCTGCACGAAGGCCAGAAGGTCGGCGTCGTCGGTGCCAACGGTGCCGGCAAATCGAGCCTGTTCGCGCTGATCCGGGGGGAGCTGGGCGCGGATGCCGGCAGCGTCGAGATTGCCGGTGGCAAACGCATCGCCCACATGGCTCAGGAGGTCTCGGCCATCGAGCGGCCGCTGGTGGAGTTCGTGCTCGACGGCGACGTGACCCTGCGCGAGACGGAAGCGGCGCTGGCCGAGGCCCAGGCCAGTGGCGACGTGCAGCGCGAGGCGTCGCTGCATGGTCAGATCGAGGCCCTCGACGGCTATACCGCCCGGTCCCGGGCCGAGCAGCTGCTGGCCGGCCTGGGATTCGCGCAGGAGGATCTCTATCGCCCGCTGGCGGCGTTCTCCGGTGGCTGGCGGATGCGCGTCGGCCTGGCCCGGACGCTGTTCACCCCCTCCGAGATCCTGCTGCTGGACGAGCCGACCAACCACCTGGACCTGGATGCGCTGCTATGGCTCGAGCAGTGGCTGACGCGTTACCCCGGCACGCTGATGCTGATCTCCCACGACCGCGATTTCCTCGACGCGGTCTGCGACCACATCCTGCATATCGACCAGGCGCAACTGATGCTCTATCGCGGCCATTACAGCGCCTTCGAGCGCGCCCGTGCCGAGCGGCTGGCGCAGCAGCAGGCGGCGTTCGAGAAGCAGCAGGCCCGACGCGCCGAGATCGAGAGCTTCGTCGAGCGCTTCCGGGCCAAGGCGACCAAGGCGCGCCAGGCCCAGAGCCGCCTGAAAATGCTCGAGCGGATGGAAAACATCGCCGCCGCCCGCGCCGACTCCCCGTTTCGCTTTCGGCTGCCCTGCGCGGACAAGACCTCCACGCCGCTGCTGTCGTTGGATCGGGCCGCGCTGGGCTATGCCGACCGTACGATTCTCGAGGAAGTGAAAGTGTCGATCCTGCCCGGCGAGCGCATCGGCTTGCTGGGGCCCAATGGCGCGGGCAAGTCGACGCTGATCAAGACCCTGATCGGCGACCTGCCGCCGCTCGCTGGCACGCGCGTTCCAGGGGACAACCTGGTGGTCGGCTATTACGCCCAGCATCAGCTCGAGCATCTGGATGTGACCGCCACGCCGTTCATGCACGTGCAGCGACTCTCGCCGACGGCCGGCGATCTCTCGATCCGCAACTTCCTGGGCGGTTTCGGCTTCCGCGGCGACGACGTCTTTGGTGACGTCTCGCGCTTCTCCGGTGGCGAGAAGGCGCGGCTGGCACTGGCGCTGGTGGCGTGGGAAAAGCCCAACCTGCTGCTGCTGGACGAGCCCACCAACCATCTCGACCTGGACATGCGCGAGGCGTTGGCCGAGGCGCTGGCGGAGTACGAGGGCGCGGTGATCATCGTCTCCCACGATCGCCATCTGTTGCGGGCCAGCGTCGACACCTTCTGGCGTGTGGACGACGGGCGGGTCGAGCCCTTCGACGGCGATCTCGACGACTATCATCAGTGGCTGAAGTCCCGCGAGACGGAGCGCCGGCGCGACCTGAAGCAGGAGGCGCGCCAGGAGAAAGGCGCGGCGGACGGCGGTGATCGCAAGGCGGTGCGACGGGCGGCCGCCGAACGCCGCGAGCAGATGAAACCGCTGCGCAGGCAGCGCGATGCGGCGGAAAAGAAGCTCGACAGGGCCCAGGGTGCGCTTTCCGCGATCGAGGCTCAACTGGCGGATCCGGACATCTATGACGCCGGGCGCAAGGACGAACTGACACGGCTGGTGCGGGAACAGGGCGAGCGTCAGGCCGAAGTGGAACAACTCGAGAGCGAGTGGATGGCGGCGGAAGAGGCGCTGGAAGCGCTGGAGGCGGAGCTGATGCAGGCGGAGTCCTGAGCCGGTCTTGACGCCTCTCCCGAGCGTCTACACTGAGACGGAACGTCGTACTCAAGGAGAGAGTCCATGCCTTACGATTCCCGTGACGATATCCCCGACAGCGCGCGCAAGGTGCTGCCGCCACACGCCCGCACGATCTACAAGGAGGCGTTCAACGACGCCTGGGAAGAGTACAAGAACCCCGAGGATCGACGCGGCGACAGTTCGCGCGAAGAGGTCGCCCACGCCGTGGCCTGGAAGGCCGTCGAAGCGAAGTACGCGAAGGGCGACGACGGCAACTGGCATCCGAAGGCTTGAGCTAAGAGCTAAGAGCTAAGCCAGCGACAAACGTCGCTGGCTTAGTTCTGCATGACAAACCGCATGCTGATTTTCGCGGCTCGCGGCTCGCGGCTCGCGGCTCG
>NZ_CALFQK010000085.1:0-4935 GCF_937921195.1 uncultured Salinicola sp. | reverse complement strand
AAGGTCGAGGCGACCAAGTTCACCGAAGTGGGCTACGTCGGTCGCGACGTCGAGTCGATCGTGCGCGACCTGATGGAAATGGCGATCAAGATGGTGCGCGAGCAGGCCAAGACCGAAGTGCGCCACAAGGCCCAGGATGCCGCCGAGGAGCGTATTCTCGATGCCCTGCTGCCGCGCCCGCGGGGCAGCGAGTACGATGCCGGCCGCGACGACTCCTCCACGCGCCAGGTCTTCCGCAAGAAGCTGCGCGAGGGTCAGCTCGACGACAAGGAGATCGACATCGAGGTGACGCCGGCAAGCCAAGGGGTCGACATCATGACCCCGCCGGGCATGGAGGAGATGACCAACCAGCTGCAGAGCCTGTTCGCCAACATGGGCAAGCAGAAGTCCGAAAACCGCCGCGTGACGGTCAAGGACGCCTGGAAACTCCTGCAGGACGAAGAAGCCGCCAAGCTGGTCAACGAGGAAGAGATCAAGCAGCGCGCGCTGGAAGCGGTGGAGCAGAACGGCATCGTGTTCCTCGACGAGATCGACAAGGTCGCCAAGCGCGGCGAGTCCGGCAGCGGCGGCGACGTCTCCCGCGAGGGCGTGCAGCGCGATCTGTTGCCGCTGATCGAAGGCTCCACCGTCTCCACCAAGCACGGCATGGTGCGCACCGACCACATCCTGTTCATCGCCTCCGGAGCTTTCCACCTCTCCAAGCCGTCGGACCTGATTCCGGAACTGCAGGGTCGCCTGCCGATCCGGGTCGAACTGACAGCGCTGACGCCGGACGACTTCAAGCGCATCCTGACCGAGCCCTCGGCGGCACTGACCAAGCAGTACCAGGCGCTGCTCGGCACCGAGGGGCTGGAGGTGCAGTTCACCGAAGACGGCATTTCGCGCATCGCCGAGATCGCCTGGCAGGTCAACGACGGCACCGAGAATATCGGCGCCCGTCGCCTGCACACCGTGATGGAGCGGCTGCTCGAGGAAGCCTCGTTCCAGGGCGGCGACTTCACCAGTCCGCTGGTCGTCGACGCCGACTACGTCAACGACAAGCTGGGCGAACTGGCGGTGGACGAAGACCTGTCGCGGTATATCCTCTGACGAGGAGCCGTAAGCTTTAAGTTGGAAGAGCGCCGCTTCGCGGCTGGAAGAGAAGAACTCTAGAACGACGTTCTTCTCTTTCTTTTACGGCTCTTCTCACTAGCAGACCAAAACTTACGGCTTATAGCTTATAGCTAGGAGTTTCTTATGTCCGCCCCCATTCCCAATCGCGTCCACTATCACAAGCGTGACCGGGAACTCGAACTGGGTTATCCCGATGGCGAGAGCTATCGCCTGCCGGTGGAACTGCTGCGTGTCTACTCGCCCTCGGCGGAAGTCCAGGGCCATCACCCCAGCGAAGCCGTGCTGCAGACCGGCAAGCGCAACGTCGGCCTGCTGGATATCACCCAGACCGGCCGCTACGCACTCAAGCTGCATTTCGACGACGGCCACGATACCGGGCTCTACACCTGGGAGTATCTCCATGAGATGGCGACCCATCAGCAGGCCTGGTGGGAGAACTATCTGACCCGGCTCGAGCGCGCCGGTGCCTCCCGGGAGTCCGGCGTGATCCAGATTCATCAGGTCTGAAGCCGGCCGGATGCAAGACCAAGGCCGCCGGTACGCCAGCGCCTCATACCTGCCAGCCGCGATGCGCGCAGACAAGTTTACGACCAGACGCTACAATGCGGACTCGGTCGATTCACATCGATTGGCCCCGGCTCGGGCGCGTCGGTCACACGGCTCGAGCCGCTCGGCAGCACATCGCCCAGACAGCGACGCCACCGCCCCAACAGGCGTGACGTTCGCCGCCCGCGTCATCTCGGAGAAGAGCACATGGACAAGCGCACGACCGACTTCGGCTACGAAAAGGTGGCGGTCGACGAGAAGGCCGCCCGCGTGGCCGACGTCTTTCACTCGGTGGCCGCGCGCTACGATGTCATGAACGACCTGATGTCATTTGGCATCCATCGCCTCTGGAAGCAGCTGACACTCGAGCGCAGCGGCGTTCGCCAGGGCCACAGCGTGCTCGACATCGCCGGTGGCACCGGCGACCTGACCCGCCAGTTCGCCAGGCGCGTGGGACCGACGGGACGCGTCATCCTGGCCGACATCAACGAATCCATGCTGCGGGTCGGGCGCGACAAGCTGATCGACCACGGCATCGGCGACAACGTCAAATACGTACAGGCCAACGCCGAGAGCCTGCCGTTTCCGGACAACAGCTTTCACTGCATCACCATCGCCTTCGGCCTGCGCAACGTCACCGACAAGGACGCGGCGCTGCGCTCGATGACGCGGGTGCTGAAGCCCGGCGGACGCCTGCTGGTGCTGGAGTTCTCCAAGCCGGTCAACGGCCTGCTGTCGAAAGCCTACGACCAGTACTCTTTCCGCCTGCTCCCGCAGATGGGTCGGCTGGTGGCCAACGACGCCGACAGCTACCGCTATCTGGCGGAGTCGATCCGCATGCATCCCGACCAGGAGACGCTGAAGGGCATGATGCAGGCTGCCGGCCTGGAGCGCGTCGACTATACCAACATGACCGGCGGAATCGTCGCCCTGCATCGCGGCATCAAGCTCTGAGGGCCGGCGAGATGGTGGAGACTTTCGCCCTGGTCGCCCTGGAGCGCTCGCTGAACACGCTGTTGCGTCGCGACCCGGCGTCCCCCGCCAGGCTGGCCGGTCTGGCCGGACACACCCTGCGGCTGACCTTCGCCGAGGAGCGGCTGGGGCTGCGCGTCGGCTTCCATGCCGATGGCGTCACCCTTGGACGCGTGCACGACTGGCACGATGTGGATGATCTCGACATCACCGTGGATCGGCATGTGATGACCCGGTTGATGGCGGGTGACTCGCCCGAGCGCCTGCTGTTCAGCGGCCAGCTGCCGGCCATCGGCCAGACCGGGCTGCTCTCTCCGATACAGACCCTGTTCATGGATCTCGACATCGATTGGGAAGAGGCCTTGTCCAGGATCCTGGGCAACGGTACCGCCCACGGCGTGGCCAATGGCATCCGCCACCTCGATCGTCAGGCGCGTTTCCTGGCCAACGAGTGGCAACAGGACCTGCGCGACTATCTGTTCGAGGAGCGACGCTGGCTGGCAGGTCGCGACCAGCTCGCCGTCGCGCGCGATCACCTGACCGAACTCCAGCAGTCCGTCGACCGTGTCGGGGCCAGAGTGGCCAGATTGCAACGTCGCCGGGAGTCGCATTCATGAGTCTGCGGTTATTTCGCATCGCCTGGACCGTCTCCCGTTATCGCCTCGACAGCCTGGTTCCCCAGGACAGACTACCGCCGGTCATCCGCTGGCTGTGGCGCTTCGCCCCGGTTCGCCTGATTCCGATCGGCGATCACTCGCGCGGCAAGCGGTTGCGACTGGCGCTGGAGTCGCTGGGCCCGATCTTCGTCAAGTTCGGCCAGATGCTGTCGACACGGCGCGACCTGCTGCCACCGGATATCGCCGACGAGTTGAAACGCCTGCAGGACCAGGTTCCGCCCTTCCCCGGCGAGACCGCCCGTGCCATGGTCGAGGTCGAACTCGGCAAGACCGTCGAGGAGGCTTTCGCCGCGTTCGAGACCGAACCGATGGCCTCGGCCTCCATCGCCCAGGTCCACGCGGCCGAACTGCACAGCGGCGAGCAGGTCGTGGTCAAGATCATCCGCCCCGGCATCGATCGCATCATGCGCGAGGATATCGGGCTGCTCTACACCTTCGCGCGGCTGATGCGACGGATTCCTGAGGCGCGCCGCCTCAGGCCGGTGGAGGTGGTTCAGGATTACGAAGCGACCCTGTTCGACGAGCTCGACCTCAACAAGGAGGCCGCCAACACCTCCCAGCTCAAGCGCAACTTCCAGGGATCGCCGCTGCTCTACGTCCCGGCCATCCACTGGTCGCTGACTCACCGCCAGGTAATGGTCCAGGAGCGCATCACCGGCATCCCGGTCGCCGACATCGACGCCCTGCGGGCGCAGGGTACCGACCTCAAGAAACTGGCCGAGCGCGGCGTCGAGATATTCTTCACCCAGGTCTTCCGCGACAATTTCTTCCATGCCGACATGCATCCGGGGAACATCTTCGTGTCGCGGGAAAATCCCACCGAACCCCTCTACATCGCCATCGACTGCGGCATCGTCGGCAGCCTGACCCGCGAGGATCAGGACTATCTGGCGCGCAACCTGCTCGCCTTCTTCCGCCAGGACTATTACGAGGTCGCGGTGCTGCACATCGAGTCCGGCTGGGTCGGGGAAGGCACCCGGGCCAACGAGTTCGCCTCGGCGATCCGCGCGGTGTGCGAGCCGATCCTGGAGAAACCGCTCAAGGACATCTCCTTCGGCCAGGTGCTGCTGGGACTGTTCCAGACCGCGCGGCGATTCAACATGGAGGTCCAGCCACAGCTGGTGCTGCTGCAGAAGACCCTGCTCAATATCGAGGGCCTGGGCCGCCAGCTCTATCCCGATCTGGACCTGTGGAGCACCGCCAAACCCTATCTCGAGCGCTGGATGCGCGAGCGCGCCGGACCCAAGGGTTTCTGGAAGACGCTGCAGAAGCACGCGCCGGAACTGGCGCACCAGATTCCCGAGCTGCCGGTGCTCGCCCATCAGGCGCTCTCCGATCGCGAACAGCAGCGCCGGCTCTATCGCCAGCAGACGGAAGCGCTGACCGGCCTGGAAGCGCGGTTCCAGCGGGCGGCACCGCGCGCCAGGCGCCTTCGCCTGGGGGCGATCCTGCTGGCGGTGGCGCTGGCCTGGCAGCCGATGCTCGGCTGGGCGGAGCAGCAACCCTGGCCGGTGCTGGTGGCGGCCGGGCTGGGCCTGCTGCTGCTCGTCTGGCGCTGAGCTTTGAATAATGGCTCGAAGCTCGAAGCTCGAAGCTCGAAGCTCGAAGCTCGAAGCTCGAAGCTCGA
>NZ_CALFQK010000084.1:0-1537 GCF_937921195.1 uncultured Salinicola sp. | reverse complement strand
ATCGAGTAGACATCATGGATTGACCTGCCCCTCCTCAACGTCGTGGATTACGTTGAGGTAGGGACCAAAATGCAGAGCCACTATTGAGGGAGGCAGGTCATGAAACAGTCTAACGCAACTCAGCAAGCTGTTGTCGAGCGGGCCGTTGCCCAGCGTGTCAGCGCCGCCGGCAACGTCCATGCCGCTTATATTGGCCTGGACGTGCACAAGGTCAGCATCTCGGTGGCCATCGCCGAGATCGGGCGCCAGGCGCCCGAGTTCCGCGGTGAGATTCCCAACGAACCCAAGGCCATCGACAAGCTGGTTCGCCAGCTGAGCGAGCGCTTCGCTGGGCAGCCCCTGCTGTTCAGTTACGAGGCCGGCCCCTGTGGTTATGGGATTTATCACCAGGTCCAGGCCAGCGGCCATGACTGCGAGGTTGTCGCTCCAACCCTGATTCCCCAGCGTGCCGGGGACCGTATCAAGACCGATCGGCGAGATGCGCAGATGCTGGCCCGACTTTCGCGCTCCGGTGAGCTGACCCCAGTGTGGGTGCCCACGCCGGAACAAGAGGCGATTCGTGACCTGACCCGCGCTCGGGAGGACATGAAGGCGGGCGAACTCCGCGCTCGACAGCGACTCAACGCCTTTCTGTTACGACACAGCAAGATCTATCCCGGCAAGAGCAAATGGGGGCCGGCATACTTTCGCTGGCTGGAGGAAACAGTTCGCTTCGACACCCCGGTTCAGCAGATCGTGCTGCAAGAGTATGTAGATCATGTGAAGGAGGCCCAGCGTCGGGTGGCCGGTCTGGAGAAGCAGATGGAAGCCGCCTTGCCCACCTGGTCACTGGCGCCAGTGGTCGAGTCGATTCAGGCGATGCGCGGCGTTAGTCTGATCACTGCGATGACGGTGCTGGCGGAGCTCGGTGATATCACGCGCTTCGATTCGCCCCGCCAACTGATGGCCTACCTGGGGCTGGTGCCCAGCGAGCACTCGAGCGGTGGTAGCCGGCGGCAGGGCGGTATCACCAAGACCGGCAATGGCCACGTGCGACGGGTGTTGGTGGAAGCCGCCTGGAGCTACCGCTTCCCGGCCCGCAAGACACGAATCATTGAGCAGCGCGCCGAGAAGACCTCGCCAACGGTGCAGGCGATCGCCTGGGAAGCGCAGAAGCGCTTATGCGGGCGTTACCGTCGCCTGTCCGCCACGGGCAAAGCCAAGCAGCAGGTCACCACCGCGGTGGCGCGTGAGTTGGCTGGTTTCCTGTGGGCGATTGCCTGTGAGGCCATGGGCAAGCCGCATGGCAGCCGGGCTACCGCATGATCCTCGCGTCCCAGTGCCTACGGCTCAGGGAGCGTCGGGCCGGTGGGAGACCCCCTGACCCTCCTATGAGGCCTCCGCCCTCCGGGGCGGAGTGACCCTCGCTTGTAGACCAGGGTAGCTCCGCGACGAAGTGATGACAGGTCGGTACCCAACCCACGAATACCAGAGAGATCCACCGTCGCTGATAGCCCCTCGCTTCCTGAGCCGTAGGCATTGAGGACAATCACATGTA
>NZ_CALFQK010000083.1:0-7528 GCF_937921195.1 uncultured Salinicola sp. | reverse complement strand
CAACGAGAACGCCATCCGCATGGCGCGGGCGGTCACCGGCCGCGACAAGATCCTGTCGGCCTACCGCTCCTATCACGGCGGCACCGGCTCGGCGATCGCCGCCACCGGGGATTTCCGCCGTGTGCCCAACGAGTACGCCCGCGGCCACGTGCACTTCTTCAACCCCTGGCTGTATCGCAGCGAATTCTGGGCCGGCAACGAGGAGGAGGAGTGCCAGCGCGCGCTGCACCACCTGCGCCGGGTTATCGAGTGCGAGGGACCGGCGAGCATCGCCGGGCTGCTGCTCGAGACCATCCCGGGCACTGCCGGCGTACTGGTGCCGCCGCCGGGCTATCTGGCCGGAGTGCGCGCGCTGGCCGACGAGTTCGGCCTGGTGCTGATCTTCGACGAAGTGATGGCCGGCTTCGGCCGTACCGGCGCCTGGCTGGCGCTGGATCACTTCGACGTGGTGCCGGACCTGATCACCTTCGCCAAGGGGGTCAATTCGGGCTATGTGCCCGCCGGCGGGGTGATCGTCAACCAGCGCATCGCCCACCACTTCGACGACGAGATGTTCTACGGCGGCCTGACCTACTCCGGCCACCCGCTGGCCATGGCGGCAATCTGCGCCACCCTGGAGACGATGCAGGAAGAGGGTATCGTCGACAACGCCCGCCAGATCGGCGAGACGGTTCTCACCCCCGGACTCGCCCGCCTGGCCGAGCGCCATGCCCATGTCGGCGAGGTGCGCGGCCTGGGGGTGTTCCACGCCATCGAACTGGTCGAGAACCGGGACAGCCGCACACCGCTGGCCGCGGCCAAGGTCGGCAAGCTCAAGCAGGCGATGCTTGAGCGCGGCCTGCTGGCGTTCGTGGTCGCCAACCGCATCCACGTGGTGCCGCCGTGCATCGTTACCGCCGGTGAGGCCGAACGGGGGCTGGCGATCATCGACGAGGCGCTGGGTACACTGGGCTGAGAGGACGCCGGGCGATTAGTCGGCCCGACCGGGGCTGGAACGGCGAGGGGTCGCCGAGTAGCCGCCTGCCACCGGCCCCTCGATCTCCCACGCTCGTCCCGACGACAGTCAGCGCGGCATCAACTGCCACGCCACTTCGATAAATCGGGAGACGCCAGCCTCCTTGAAGTTGAGCGACGATTCGAGCACGTCCTTGCGCGACAGTTCGGCAATGGCATGGCTGTCGGCGTAGTGGCCGGCCACTTCCTCAGGCAGCACCGGAAACGGCGGCCCCGCCTTCTCGGCGGGATCGTACTCGAAGGTGATCAGCAATTGCGGCGCCGCGTGGGTCAACGCCAGGATCTGAGCGGCATAGGTGCCACGCATCGACGGCGGCAAGGCCACCAGCGCGGCGCGGTCGTAGACCAGGTCGACCGGCCCCAGGTCGTCGGCTTTCAGGCGGAAGATGTCACCCTGGAAGATAGCCAATCTACCGGACTGCCAGTATTGGCCACCCTCCCAGGACGAGATGTCGGGGACGAGTTTCAGTGCTTCGAAAAGCTGACCCACCGCGATCTCGCTCAGCTCCGCACCGACGACCCGATACCCTGCCTCCAGCAGCCAGCCGATATCCAGCGTCTTGCCACACAGCGGCAGGAAGACCCTCGCATCGTCGGCGAGGCCGAAACGCGAAAGGTTGCGCTTGAGAATGGGGTGGACGAAGGAGAGGTGGAAACCGAGTTGATCGTTTTTCCATCGCGTCTGCCAGAAGTCGTGTTCCATGCTGATGCTCTTCATGTCGGGCCAGCAGGGAGCTTACCCATATGAATCCCCGTTGACAGCACGACTTAAGTTTTTATGAAAACCCGTTCGCGCTAGTCAGACAAATCCCGGATATTCGTCAATCTACCAACATCAAAATTTGAAGCCCCTATCGATATCGCCCAAGACATCGACTTAAGTTGAAGGATATCTCTTATTTAAACACGAATGAAACAATAAACATTATAAAAACACGCGACGCGCATTCAATTTAACCCAAATGGAGATCTATCGGGTGACTTCTGATTTTACCCTCTAGGGGTCAGTAATATAACGAATGCCTCGTGAGCGTCTTCGCGCTTGCCGCTTCCCCCTGCCGTGCCCGAAAAGCCGGCCACCAGAGAGTCGGCAGGGAAAATAACCAGGAGCCACGCCATGTCCGTTTCCGGAGTTGTCGTCACGCCTCGCAGTGTCGAAGAGTCGCTCTCCCGCAAGTCGAGCGACGGCGAAACGTCCGATAAAGAAAACTCGAGTGTCGAGTCGTTCAGAGCCAACGCTGAAAAGAAGAGCTGGCGAGTGGTGGAAGAGAACGACGGACTACCGCCCGTCAGCAACCTGAAACCCAAGCGCGAAGACGCCACCACAATCACCTTCGAATACGAGGGAAAGACATACGCGGTGTCCGAGCATCTATCGCCCTTCAAGTACTCGGTGCTGGAGAACAAGCTGGCGGGCACCGAGATCAGCCAGACCGATAACAATATCGAGGTCAAGGTCGAGGAGTCCGAAGCGACCGACGTCATGAACGCCGAGACGACCGAGGACGGCAAGACGGTCGGCGAGCTGTTCAACGACACCATGAAGGAAGAATGGGGCGATCTGGATCTCGACGACCCTCGCCGACAGTACTACGAGTTGCTCCAGGCCAAGTCCGCGCTGGTCAACGGCTACGGCATCCTGCCCTACCAGACCCAGAAGGATGCGTTCCCGTGGCCGGGGGATACCGAGCCGACCCTGTCGGATTCCGTGATCATGGACCAGGCGAGCACCTATGGCCTGCTCGACGAGGAGGAGATCGCCAGCAAGCTCGCCGAGGTTTCCCAGAACGAGAGTGTCGTCTCCGGCGTCGACGACCTGATGCAGGGTGCCGTCGACAAGATCAAGGACAAGTCCGGCCTGACCAATCGCGTCCACGAGACCATGATGAGCCCCGAGTATCTGGAGATGCTCGAAGGCTTGGGCGACGACGCCGCCAAGACCCGCTTCGCCAACGACATCAAGACGCTGGATTATCTGGACAGCGACAAGGCCAGCGAAGTCCGCAGCCAGATACTCGACAAGGGGCTGATCGACGAGATCGGTACCATCATCGAAGAGGGCAGCTATTCCGACGAAGCCCTCGAGACGGCCGTCAACGATCAGGTACAGATGGGGCTGCAGGGCACGTTTTCCTCCATCTTCGGCATCAGCTTTTCCGACCGGGCCGTCCAGAACTATCTCAAGAACGGCAAGGGCGACCTGCCCGACGACGTCAAGCGCGGGCTGGACAGCTACAAGGCGGCGGTCAAGATCGCCTCCGACGCGGTTCTCGACTCTTTCAAGGAGAACGGCAAATTCGACATCAGCGAGGTTTCCAAAGAGATCCACAAGGCTATCAAGGACGGTAGTCCAGACCTGCCCACCAGGGTCAGGAACGGAGCGGCCGCGCTGCTTCAGGCCAGCATGAAGAACGGCGTGCTCCCCGGCATGGGTGGCATCCTCACCGCCACCGCCGCGATCTACACCCTGAACAAGAACATGGGGGAGACCACGGAGGATCGCCTGGCGGCGGCGCGGCTGCTGCTGATCACCGTGGCCACCTCTCCCGCCATGGCGCTGGCCAGCGCCAAGACGTATGAACTGTTCCAGGACACTCTCAACAAGCCCGGCATGGCGACACGGCTCGGTCTCGAGAACAACGATCAACTCCGCCAGGCCTACACCGAAATCTTCCCGGATTCGACAAAAGACGTCGCCGTGCCAGATACCGCGGATAATGGGTTGGGTTCCGTGGAAAACCAACGTCGGGCAATTTCCGCGACGCCCCCGCAGTTGGGAGAGTTCGATTTTCCACCGAACTGGGCCGAGGGCGTTTTACAATCACTCGATGAAATTGGCGACGGCGTAGATTTCGTAACGCCCGATGGCGACGGTATCCGCCTCGAGGACGCGTTGAGCGAGCCCAATGAGCGCATCGCCAATGCAGGGGAAACCAGTGGCCAACAGCTAACTGACGATATCAACAACATGAATACTGATGAACGCCGTCGCACCATGAACATGGTCGACGACCGCATCAGCAACACTGGGCTCGATCCGAGCAAGATGGACTCCTCCAGCAAGCTCAGGATCGTGGGTACGGTGATGGGGACGGTCGGCGGCATCGCCGACGGTGCCGGCGGTATCCTGGACATCGCTCTCGGCGCCATGTCGATCGACCGGTTGCGCGACAACCCCGATGCCCTTCCCAGCGAATACGCCGCGGCCTCGATGCAGTTACTCGGTGGCGTGGGCATCGCCGGCATGGCAGGCACCCAACTGGCCAGCATGATCGCGGGGCCGGCCACGGCCTCGGCGCTGGGTGTGGCCTCGGGCGTGCTGGGGATCGCCGGCGTCGGCTTCGGCGCCATCGCCGCCATCGTCACCGGCGTCATCGCCAAGCAGAAACAGGATCAGAAGAAAGAGGAAGTCAAGGACGATTTCCGCACCTGGGGCGGGCTCGGCGTCACCGAGGACGACTGGGGCGACAAGCTCAACTACGTGCTCCACGCCCGTTACGAATACAACTACTATCACGGCTCCAGCCGCTACGACGACCTCTACCCCGAAGACAAGCCCATGTGGGAAGCCAGGCCGGAGCAGTACGAGGACTTCACCGAATACGTCGAAAAACACGACAATATTTCCGACGACTGGTTCGATGACTGGGACGACGACCACGACACCGGCATCGGCGAAGGCACGCCGGATCCTTCGGGCCTGCCTCGCTTCGGCGACGACGGGGACCCCGGCACGGCCGGTAACTTCAAGAGAGACGTCGATCGCCTCGACGTGGGCTCGATCGAGCTGGCCGACGATGGCCGCGTCATCTTCGTCAAGGATGGGGTCAAGCAGGTCATCGATCCGCTGATTGGCGAAAAAGCCGACGAGAGCGACCGCAAGGAGATCATCGAATACCTCACCGACCTTCATGAAATCACCCACCCCGACGGGAAGCGCGATCAGAAAATCATCGATCGAATTACCCGACTTCACGACGAATCCGACCGTTACAACGATATCGACGACCTGAAACGGGCGCTCGACGATTCTCAGCCGTTCCTGCTGGGCAAGGATGGAAAACATAAGGCGGGTACGTTCGACGACTTCCAGAAGGATATCGATCGTGTCGAGATCGACTCCATCGAGATCGACTCCACCGATAGCAGCAAGATCAGCTTCATCAAGGATGGCGTCCGGTGGCAGCTCGATACCGATAACCGCGGAAGCCTGTCGAAAAGCGACGCCAACGATATCTTCGATTACCTGAAGAACCTCTACACCATGGTCCACCCGGATGGCGAACTGGACCAGGAACTGGCGGACGAGATAGACGAGCTGTTGGGAGGTTCTGACGACTACAACGACCTCGACGACCTGCGCGACGAACTCGATCTCGGCACCGATCCCAGCGGACTACCGGTCTTCGGTGATGGCGGATCCCCTGGAAACTATGGCAACTTCAAGAGAGACATCGACCGCGTCGACATCGGCTCGATCGAACTGATGGACGATGGACGCGTCATCTTCGTCAAGGACGGTGTGAAACAGATCATCAACACCTCGGAAGGAGATGATGACTCCGATCGGGGCACGCGGGAAAAGATCATCCGTTACCTGACGGACCTTCACGACATCGCCAGTCCCGATGGCACGCTGGACCAGGATCGCGTCGATGAAATGAATGATGTCTTCGCCAAGACCGACAGATACAACGATACCGACGCCATCAGGCAGTATCTCGACGCCGACGCCCCCGCTGCCTGGGATCAGAACCCGGGAACGGTCAAGATATTCGGCAACAAGGGCAAGCCAGGTGATTTCGGCGAGTTCAAGAAGGATATCGATACCGTCGACGTCGCCTCCATCAGGCTGAGATCGGATGGCGAGATCTATTTCAAACGCTCCGGAGAGTGGTACGTCCTGACGCCCAACGCCAATAGCAAGATCGAAGGTGAGTTCGATAAGTTCGTGGACTATCTGACCGAACTTCACGATATCACCCATCCGGATGGCGTCCTGGACAAGCGGCTCGCGGCCAGGATCGATGAGCTACTGGGCAGCAGCGACGACTACAACGATCTGGATGACTTGAAGGCGTTTCTGAACGTCGATTGAGTCCTGTCTGCCCGTTTTCCATTCGCCGAGACCGACCGGCGGATGGGAGACATCGGTCTCGACCGCAACTGCCCCTCTCTGCTCTGGCAGCGGTCGCCTCCTCTCTCCTGACCTTACGGCGCAAAAAATAGGCCGAAAAATGTCAGCCCCGCCAGACACCTATAAACATATAGACCAAAACGCAATTTCTTAATTAAAGTTCATTTTTGCCACGCCGATAGAGAGGGCCGGATGCAGCAATGACTGGATATCCGGCCGTCCAGATCTATTCGATGAGCGTGAGCGCTTCCTCGTATCGACCATGGAGACGGCACTACCCATACCGTCATGCCGCTCAGCGGCCGATACCAGAGGATTTTCGCCATCAAACGCTCGATACCGACCCGCTCGATCCTGTTCACGGCCGCCGCGCTGGCCGCCGTGGCACTCACCGGCTGCGCGAACACCCGGGGCCCGGGACTGGGCTCGGCGCTGGATGCTTCCACCACCGCCTACGCCCTGGATCACGGCTACGAAGAAGCGAATCCGCTGTTGTCACCCATCGGCGATCCGTACCTGTCGGCGCTGGCAGTCATCGGGGTCAAACAAGGCATCAAGTACTCACTGCACGAGTACGCTGGCGTGAACGAGGATTGCGCTCACTATGGCGTGGAGACAGCGGCCATGGGCGCAGGTGGCTGGAACCTGGCCGTGCTGGCGGGTGCCGCCACCGGGCCCGGCCTGATCGTCGGCGTGCTGTTCGGGGCCGGCTACTGGCTGTGGACCGATGGCGAGGAGGCATGCCGGTAACGCCGGGACCTGACGGCAGGCCGGGCGCCGAGGCGACGAACCCGCGCTATCGGGCGGCGCCTCCCTCATCGCTCCCCTCGTCCCCCGAGGCGTGCCCGCGGGCGATATCGCGATGGCTGATCACGACCACGTCCCTGGGCCACCACTCGGGATGCTCGTCACGGATGAACGCCAGCAGTTTCTCCCGGACGCTCACCTCGGCGGCCCACCCCGATAGCGGGTCGATCGTCATCAGATAGCAGGTCACGGTCTGCGCCGGGCCGGTCTGGTCGGTCACGCAGCACAGCAGCTTGTGGTGCTCGATGACGTTCTCCTCCGCCTTGGCGAACTCGAGGAACTTCTCGCGCAGGATCGGGATATCGGCGCTGAGGTGCAGCGTCAGCACGAGGCTGCGGTACTCCTTCGTGCTCTTGGAGGAGAGGTTTTCGAAAGCCTTGGACGCGAAGTAGGTCACCGGCACGATCAGGCGCCGCTCGTTCCAGAGTCGCAGCCTGATATGCGTGTAGAAGATCCCCTCGACATAGGCCCACTGGCCTTCGAACATCACCAGGTCACCGACCCGTATCGGCTTGGCCAGCGACAGCTGAAACGACGACAGGATGTTGCCCAGCACGGCCTGCCCCGCCA
>NZ_CALFQK010000082.1:0-64726 GCF_937921195.1 uncultured Salinicola sp. | reverse complement strand
GGCTCGTTCGGCGTCTCGCTCGTCACCGGCAAGTGGAACGACTTTGCCGACCGTAACGCCCACGGCGGCGATCTGGTCTCGCTCTACAGCTACCTGTTTAGCTGCCGGCAGGTCGACGCCGCCATGGCGATCGATCGGCGCCTGGGGCTGGGCGTGTTCCGCTGGGGTGCGGCTCCCATCGCGTCTCTCGCCGTCGACTATCCGCCCGGATTGAGCGTATCGGATGCGACGGAAGCGGCCCACCGCCAACGGCTGGAGAGTATCGCCGCCGACAAGGCCCTCGCTCGCCAGGAAGCGGCGACCCGGGCCCGTACGGTGTGGGACGCCGCCAAACCGGCCAGTGCCACCCATCCCTATCTCATGAGCCGGGGCGTGCCGGCCTATGGCCTGCGTCAGTGCCGGCGTGGCTGGCTGCTGGTGCCGCTCTACGCTCAGGGTGAACTGGTCAACGTGCAATGGATCCTGCCCAACGGCAAAAAGCGCTTCCTCAAGGGCGGCCAGGTCCAGGGCGCCTACTCGCTGGTGGGCGAGCCCGTCGCCGGCGGCCGGCTGTTCATCTGCGAGGGCTGGGCCACCGGCGCCACGCTCTATCGCCTCACCGGCGATCCGGTGGCGTGCGCCATGAACGCCGGCAACCTGCGCGCTGTCGCCGAAACCATGCGCGCCGCCCTGAATCGCTCGCTGGATCTCGTCATCGCCGGCGACGACGACCGCCAGACCGCCGGCAACCCGGGGCGGCAGGCGGCCAACGATGCCGCCCTGGCCGTGGGCGCCATGGTGCTCTATCCCAAGTGGCCGGAAGGCTGCCCTGACGATCTGACCGACTTCAACGACCTGTATCGCTGGCATCGGGCTCGACTCGATGAAGCGTCCCGGGAAGATCAGCGACAGGCTGGCAGCGCTGGCATGACGGGAGGTGATCATGAGTGAGTCACAGCCCCACCTGACCGTGGTCGGCGAGCCGGCCGCGCCCAACCTGGAACGTCTCGAGCGACCCTCGTTCGCGGTGTATGAAGGCCCCACCAGTGTCGATGGCCGGATCTTCCGGGCCGGCACCTGGTATCACGGCATCAAGCACACCAACAACGATGACGGGGGCCAGCCTTACGACGTCTGGATCTGCGCCCCGCTCCATGTCGACGCCGAGACGGTCAACAGCGATGACGGCAGCATCGGCCGCCTGCTGCGATTCCGTCACCGGAGCCAGGTCATCGAGCATGTCATGCCGATGGAAGCGCTGGCCGGCAAGGGCGAGGAAGTGTTGAAGGCGCTGATGCGCCAGGGCCTCGAGATCGAGTACCACCAGCGCCGCCACGTGCCGGCCTACATCGCCAGCCATCACGGCTTGGGCCGCATCCTGGCCACCACCACCCGGCCGGGCTGGCACGACGCCAGCGGCGCGTTCGTGCTGCCTAATCGCATCATCGGCAAGGCCGACGTGCGATTTCAGGACAGTGGCAAGGCGGCGCACCTGTTCACCGAGCGCGGCTCGCTGCAAAGCTGGCAGGAAGAACTCGCCCACTACTGCGAGGGCAATCCGGTGCTGATCCTGTCGGTGTGCTGTGCGCTGGCCGGCCCGGTGTTGTCCCGTGTCGGCGTCAACGGCGGCGGCGTTCACCTGGTGGGCGACTCCTCGAGCGGTAAATCGCTGGCGCAGTCTCTGGCCGCGTCGGTGTGGGGCAATCCCGGCATCTTTGCGGCGTCCTGGGATCTCTCCAAGGGCGGCATCGAGATCGAGGCATCGTCACGCAACGACACGGTACTGATTCTCGACGAGATCAAGCGCGCCGATCCCAAGCGCGTCCAGGAGATGGCCTACGCCATCGCCAACGGGACCGGCAAGGGCACCATGACCCGGGAGCGGGAAGGACGCCCCAAGCTCTATTGGCGTGTGCTGGCGCTGTCCAGCGGGGAGCGCTCGCTGTCCGAACACGCCGCGATCTCAGGGAACAGCGCCCACGCCGGCGCCGAGCTGCGCATGGTCGACGTCAACGCCGGCACCCGCACCTATCGCGCCTTCGATGACGTTCACGGCATGAGCGGCGCGCTGTTTCACCGCAAGCTGACCACGGCGGCCTCGCAGCACTTCGGTCATGTGGGGCCGGCATTCGTCGAACGGCTGGTGCAGGAAACCGACCCGGACCACTTCCACCGCCGTTTCACCGAGATTCGCCAGCACTTCGATGCCGTCAGCCCCCAGGCGGGCCGCGTCGCGGATCGCTTCGCCGTGATCGGTCTCGCCGGCGAGCTGGCCATCGAGTACGGGCTACTGCCGTGGCCGGCCACCAGCGCCGCCCGGGCGTGCCGTCACCTGTTCCTGGAGTGGCTGGCCAGCGTGGGCGATGGGAACGCCGAGGATCGCCAGATTCTCACTGCGTTGGGCGATTTCCTGGCCCTGCACGGCGATAGCCGCTTCTCCGACATCGCCGCCACGCTACCCAACGCCAACGTGCGCCAGCGCGCCGGGTATTACGAAGTCGAGAATGGCAAGCGCTTGTATCTGCTCAACCGGGCGTCACTCACCGAAGCGGCCAGCGGTTACGGCCGCGAGCGCATCCTGCGCACCCTGGAAACCTACGGCGCGTTGGCCAAGACCGACAGCGGCCGCCGCCAGAAAAACTATCGCCTGCCAGGGGGTGGATCGGCGCGTTTCTTCGTGGTCGATCCCGACCGTCTCGACACCGAACGGGAGGCGACAGCATGACAGGGCATTTTTCACGTGAACCTAGTTTCGGTGGCAACACCGGCAACACCGGCAACGCCCAGCAACCACGGGGGTTACAGCCGTTGCCTATAGAACAGAGAGGTGGCAACAACGGCAACACATCTCCTTGTATCCCTATCTATGGCTCCCACCCTGTTGCCTTTTCAAAAACAGTGGCTACAGGTTGCCACGATCAAGCAATTGATTTTAAACGTTTTTGCCTGCGTTGCCGTGTTGCCGCCGATTTTCGAAATCAGGCAGAGGAATATTGGGACACTGGGACATCGGGAATCGTCACCGGTATCGGTGACGTCTCGAGCCCATCCCTTCCTCTCCTGGCGAGCGAATGTTTCCCCGAATCGAGCCCCCTGACCCTGGCTGGCCACCCCCGGCCAGGGCGATGCCCCGCACCCCAAGGAGAGCCCAGCGCATGACCACCCCGACCGAGAACAGTCAGGACACCCAAACCCGCAGCCAACCGACCGGAGAGACTGCCGCCATGACGACGACCGAAACGCGCCTGCAAGGCCAGCGCCTCGACTACCTGCCGCAGACCTCGGCCATCAACGCGCTGACGCCCGAGAAAGCGAGTGCTCGACTGGAGCAGGCCCGTGCCGACTACCTCGCCCAACGCGAGCGCCTGGCGCCCGCCGCCCAGGAACTCGAACGACTGCGCAAGACCCGCAACGCTGCCGAGCATCAATCCCGGCAGTCCGGCGAAAGCTGGCGCAAGGGATTTCTGGAGGGCTTCGGCAAACAGGACAAGACGATCCGCGAACAGCAGAAAGCCGAACGCGAATGGCGTCTCGAGGTCGAGCAGACCGACGCCATGATCGAGCTGCTGGCGCCCCAGGTGGAATGGTTGCGCTTGCATACGCAGGTCGCCCGGGAGCAGTTCCAGCGGGCTCGCCGAGAGGCCAGCGAAGTCATGACCCAGCAGACGCTACTGACCGCCGCCGAGGCGTTGTGCCAGAGCGAGCCAGCCGCGGCGTTCTATGCCGCGCTGCCGGCGCTGTTTGGCCGAATCGAGACCGACCTTTGCAACAATGCGGTATACATGGCGCACCACTACCAGGTGGACGCCAGTGCCGAGCCCGGCGCGACCATCAAACACCAGTTGAACAACCAGGAGACTCAGCACCTCGATCACGAGATCCGCAAACGCCAGTACGCCGCCATTGGTGAGATGGTGTGGCGTTTGCGCCCGGGCCAGCTCGACGCCGCCCAGCCGGAAGCCCTGGCCGACATCGCGCCGCTGGGATGCGAGGACGGCCGTAACGTTTACGGCGGTAGCCTCGCTCGCACGCGCCGCCTCAAGGAACTCCAGGCCCTGCTCGAGCTGCCGGCACACTGACGACGCCCCGCGCTTCGATAGACACACCAGACAACAGCCCCGCCCACCGCGGGGCTTTTTCGTGGTGAGGAAGGCATCGCCCGACAGCGTGGAGAGATCCAACGCGGCGCCCCAACCCCGAAGCCCCTTCGCTCGCCAGGAGAGAGGGAGTTTGCCTAATCCTATGATTGGTGACATTCGACACGTTGGAGGAGGGAAATCAGGAACAGTCAGGCTATTTCTCACAGGAACCTGAAAAAGAGTGGGAACACCGGGAACAGTGGGAACACCGCGCTACAACCCGCATGGTTGAGCGGTTCCCTTGTTCCCAGTATGGAGTGTGTAAACGGGAACAAGTGGGTACAACAATGGATACGGGTGTCATTTACCCCTGAGAGAGGGTGATTCTGTTCCCACTGTTCCCAAAACTGGGAACGACGTACCCACTCTGCAACCCGCATGGTTGAGCCTTGTTCCCGGTGTTCCCACTGTTCCCACTAAAAAATCACGTGTGTAATAACGCATTGGGGAGATGAGAAATGTTATCGACTGTGAGGCGGCGCAGAATTGCTCAATCGTGCGGTCGATCATTCGCCCCCTGGCGAGCGAATGGGGAAAGCGAATGCCATCGATGAGGCAGTCCATCACCGCGGCGCCTCGACGACCTCGAGCGTGAGATCGACGCCCAGTCGATCCAGCATGCGCCGGAAATCGCTGACCGAATAACGCGCGTCCTCCGTGACCAGTGTCCTGATCCTCCCCGTACCCACAGTTCCGGAGCCAAGATTCGCCACCACACTCTCGGCGGGGTCCAGAAACCGGCATTGAGGGCGCGCACGCTCGAAAAATGCCTTCAGCCATGGCAGGTGCGTGCTCGATAGCGTCAGCACGTCGATATCGGGTTTCCGCCGAAAGAGGGTCTCCACGAAGTCGTCGACGCTCGCCTGTGTGCCTTGCGGGTCGAACAGAAACGCCCCGCTTTCGACCAGCTCCACCATGCTTGAGGCGTTGATTAGCTCGACACTGGCACCAGCGAGCTCATGAGACGCTACAAAGCTCTCCAGCATCTCGCTTTCGACCAGCGACTCGACGCCCATGATGCCCACCGCGTGATTGACCGAGCTTGCCAGCGCCGCCTCCAGGGGTGGAAATACACCGAAGACCGGCAAGCGCGTCAGGGGGCGCACCGATTCGAGTACGGTGATCGATGGCGCGTTGGAAGCGATGACGATGGCCGAGGGGTCGAAACTCTCCAGAAAGCGCAACGTCCGCTCCATGACCCGGGCCAGCTCGTCGGGCGCCTTGCTCCCGTAGGGAAAACTGGCACGATCCGCGAAGTAGATCACATCCTGTCGGGGTAAGCGCCGCTGTATCTCCGCCACGATGGCATAGCTGCCGATTCCGGCATCGAAGACCGCGATTGGACGGTGCAGGGCTGTCGATTCCATGAAATTCCTGATCTCCGTGAAGGCTTAACGGTGTGAAGTGGCCAGGGCGCCACCCGCTGCCATGAAAAGCCCACCGGTGGTGCGGTTGAACAGGCGCACGCGGCGTGGCGTGCCAAACCAGCGCCTGACCGTCGAGCCTACCGAGGCGTAGGCGGTCATCGTCGCTAGATCGACCGCGAGCCACGCAGCGCGAGGATCACGAACTGTGACCACTGCGGCTGCCCCAGGTCGATGAAGTTGGGAAAGAGCGCGCCGAAGAACAACAGATCCTTGGGATTGCTGATCCCTACAGTAAAGCCCTTGCTGAATAGCCGCCGCCTGGAGCGAATGCCGTTCGTAACGTCCATATTGGCTTCGGGCGATGCCATTGGCTCGGCGGGCGCACGCCACGCCTGGATGCCGAGATAGACAAGGTAGACCGCACCTACCGCTTTCAACACGACGAAGGCGGTTTCCGATGTCGCGAGAATCGCCCCCAGGCCCAGAGACGACAGCGCCATCAAGGCAAGCGATGCCAGTGCTCCCCCCACCACCGTCGCCAAGGCGTGTCGCCGGCCGTGACGCAACCCGTGGTTCATGCAAAGCAAAGCGACAGGGCCCGGAAACAGGATAAGAGCGGTGATAACACCGAGGTACGTCAGCCATACGGCAAAATCCATCGTTTCGAGTCCTCGTGTGGAGCGTGATGGCATCTAAGAGGGACGGGCGTCATACCTGATGACCCGTTCGAGCTTAGCTTGCGAGCCTTGATTCGTCTCAACCTTATCGAGCCACCTGGCTCTCCCCTTCCCCGGCTCGAGTTCGGGCGCGATAGCCACAAATCAGCGATATTGGCTTAGGCAACAGATAGACAAAAGGCGCATTCCTGAGGAAGCCAGAGTAAGCCAATGTGTTACCACATGGTAACGGTCCAAGTGGCTGTGGCCACTACAGGAGCTTGGCTCGGTGCGATTTACGCCGCCAGCGCCGGCGCGCTGTCGACTCCCCGCCCCGCCTGCGCGCTAAATGTGCCGGTTTTGATGCAGCGTTGCAGAGGGTGCTAGGCCGCGCCAGCGCTGGGCTCGCGGCGCGATTTAGGGTGCGAGAAAATGATGCGGAATGATGCATTTTGCAGCCTACGCGACGAAAGGTGGGGGGGGCTTGGATAGAGAACTGCAACGGAATGTGGCAGATTGATACCAAAGGTATTCCCAATAGGGCTTGAGAAGGCTGATAGGTTCCGATCCAGAGCGGAGATGGCAAGTTGGGCATCGGGCTGCAAGGTCTGGGAGTAGCCGCATTCTTGCAATACGAACCATATTCACAGTAAAGGAGAAAGTCATGGGAATTAAACCAGGGCCGAAAAGAACTGCTAAATCAACCGGAAAGCCAGATAGGCGTCAACACGATAACAAAAGCACTCCTGGAAATACGAAATCGCTTAAACCTCATAAACACAAACCGGGTGATTAAAGGGAGGCTGGCAACTTCCTGCTGAATGCGACCCAAAACGTCCTGCCGGCAAATGCTGTCGGCGCATTTATCCCTGTTGACAGTTGCCAATAACAAGGAGTCAATATGACTGAGTGGGTAAACGTAAGGTCTTCAGCTATTAGAAAAATTGGCTACGATACAGATACAAACCGAATGTATATCGATTTCGAAGATAGCAATCCCGTTTACACGTATTGTAGTGTTCCCGAAGAGTTATTTTGTGAGTTTGTATCTGCTCGATCAGTTGGCGGCTTTTACCACCAATATATCAAAGACAAATATGATTGTTGAGGCACTTCACAAATTTTAAAACGGAGATGACATGTCGGTTCAGTACTTATTTAATTCAAGCGGGGAGTGGATTGCGTTTCGAATTGGGAAGAATGTCTACGATTCGGACGCTGAGTGGGTTGGATGGCTTCCATGGGACGATAACGATGTTGTTACCGTGGATGGTGACTATCTAGGGACTATTCATCCCGGTAATCGCCTGTACAAGATTATCGGACGGCCGTATCGTGGCTACCCCGGATATCCCGGTTATCCAGGATACCCTGGCTATCCGGGATATCCTGGTTACGCTGGCTATTCGAGCTTGCCTTCAGGAACCACGGATGTCGTCGTCATGAAAAAAGCCTGATTGCAGCCTTAGCCAATCGCCCCCGTCGACGCCAAAGTCGCTACGTTGTAGTGGCGCAGGCCGACCCAAAGCGGGCCGTCATGCAGGATGCGGCATATGTCGAATCATCGACGTGGAGGGCGGATAGCTGCCGTTCGCCGTAGGTAAAAAGTCGCGACAGTCTGTGTGAAAATTACTTGCACCTTGTTGAGAGGCAGTAGTTTCCAACGACTGGTCTGCGCAGTTTGGTTGTGTAAAGAATGCATTAGTGAACGAGGCCGGCAGCGTGACAGAAAAAAGTGATTTAGCTCAGTTGATTATCGATGGGGATGCCGCCGGACGCCTTATCCCAACCATTCTCGACTTTGAGTACAAAAACAGAAAACGGCACCTTGGCGGTTTCTTGGCTGATTTGAACAACTCGGGTGAGATCGCTCTGTTCTCGGACGTCAACCTTGCGGCCATACGACAGCTTGAGCACAACGACTTTTGGATGGTGTTCGGCGCGTTGTCTGACGCAATTGAGCACGTGGTGGATGATTACCCTGCTGTACAGCAGTTTGCTGAGTGTCTGGTCGAGAGAGCAGGTAACGATGGGGCTTCTAACACTCCGTTTGTGTCATTCGTTCGTTGGTGCGAAAAACATCCTTCTCAAGCAAAAAAAATAATTACAGGCGCAAAAGACGGCCAAGAGGATTGCCAACGTTCCTGTGTGTTTGCCTTACAAGGTCTCAATGAATTTGGATACTTGGTAGATTTCTTAGAGGACAGTAGAGCGGAATTCCGATCTATAGGATTTCGCGCCTTAGTAAGGCTCAAGAACATGACATCACAGGACGACCAAACTGGTATAGATGCTTGCCTTTCGGAAATTCAAAGCCCGTCCTCTGGTGATGCGCGAAATGCTGCTATTGAGGCCGTTTTTCGCATTTGGGACAATGATGCGGCCAAGGAAAAATATCGGCAAGACGAAGCGATAAAGTCCATTATCGCCCAGCCGACAGATGAGGACTTGGTGCGTCTGTGCGCGATGCTTTTCTACTACAAGAATGCATCCACAGAGAAAACTATCAGTGCAGTATTGAGTAGATCACAAAGCATATCCTCCAGCTTCGAGATAGCAAGCCACTGGATAAATAACGCATTAACTTGGAAAGATGAACGCTGGTCATTTAAGGAGGTGGTCGCGTTCATAGAGGCCATGGTTCCGCACTTCGAGCAGCCAGCAAAGAGCAAGCAGTTTCATAGCTTTTGCGAATGGGTTTGGGAAGACACTGCAAACACTTCATACCTTTTCGTGCGCTGGCTTAATTCTGGCGACTTCTCCTTGTGCAGCTTCTTGGCCGAAATGGTCAGCGGCGGAGATAAGGGAGCAGTGCTATCTCTCCTGCCGCAAGACTTACCTCCAGAAGCGGTAGATCAAGTTTTTCTAGCCCGAAAATGTATTGGCTTTCTTTGGTTGCATGAGATCACGGCAGCGTCAATTCTGCTTAGTCTAGTCGAACATGGGCATCCAGATGCTGTCCCTGTGATTGAAGATCTCCTTTGGGAACCGCTGCTCCTTAGCTACTCTAGTGAGCTTAAGCCGTATCTTGAGCAACAAGCGTCTAGTGCTTCCCCAACTGTGGCTAAGGCGGCTCAAGAGCTGATAGCGCACCACTCAGCATATATTGCTGGGCTGGAAAAGGCGCAGGACCTTAGCGAGCTTGAACCCTCAAATGAAGCGAGACGAGCGGCGGCGATCAAAGATAACCAGAGGAACACGGATATTCAAAAGCAAGCGCGCAAAATGTCTATCTTTGTCGATATGTTTCCTACTTCGACGATGCTCTACGGTCGTAAGAGCTTTAGTATGATCACGGGTGCTGATGGCAAAAGGTTCCCAAGTATCACCCCCCTGAACGAACACTCCTATAGCGTTGAATTCCCTCGTTTGGCCGTAGTTGACCCGGTTGGGTTTAATCGGTTGCTCTTGGTTTGTAGGGTTGAGCAGAGAAAAGAAAAATGAAACTGATACTCAAAGAATATCTAGCATCCCTCAAGGAACGAGGTGACCTTGACCAAGCGTTATTGCCAAACCTGCTTTCCGCGATGGGGTTGCAGGTTCTAAAAACCCCAATGATCGGAACCCGCCAAGATGGAGTTGATATATCCGCTGTCGGTCAGCTGCCAGACGATGAGCAGAAATATCTATATTTGCTCTGTGTCAAGGCAGGAGATGTTGGGCGCAATGATTGGGATGCGGGGCCACAATCAGTAGGCCCTGAACTTCGAGAAATTCTAGAGGTGTACATTCGCTCAAAGATTGCCAAAGAGCATCAAGATTTGCCGATCAAAATTTGCCTGTGCATGGGGGGGGAATTAAAGGAAACGGTTGAAGGGAACTGGGCCGGCCTCACAGCGACTTATGCAAGCGAGAAAATTGGTTTTGAGTTGTGGAATGGAGACCGGTTAGCTGGATTTATGGAAAAATCTTTGTTGGCTCGGGAGTTGCTGGACGAAGCGGCGCGCAGGCATTTCCAGAAAGCCCTCGCAATGGTGAACGAACCAGAGGCTTGCTACGAGTATACCAGAAGTTTTGTTGCTATCGTTCTCCCGTTAGAGGAGATGAAAGACAAAGAGCGACTATTGAGGCTAAGACAGGCGTATATTTGCCTCCACGCTATTTGCGCCTGGGCAGTTGAAGCAAAGAGTCTCGATGTCGTTTATCGGATATCTGAATTGGGCTTGCTGTTTTGCTGGGATGCAATGCGAGAACAACCAGTCAAGCCGAAGCCCACTAAGCATCAAGCCGCTCTATTAGCAATTTTGGATCAATACGTTCGGCTCTATTTGATCATGTCCGAGCTGTATTTCGAGAAAGTACTGTATCCTCACGCCGAGACGCTTCATGCGCTAACGGTTTCGGTAAAGTCGCGAGAAGCGGTCGATTCCAATCTTGCGATGTTCGACCTGCTCGGGCGTGCGGCCGCCCGTGCAATCTGGACGGATTTGTTCGGAAAGGCTCTATCGAAGGCGAACCCCGAGTTCGCTCGCAGCCTGAACGATCAGACAAAGAAGATGCTCAATATGTTGGTGGCCCTGCTCAACAACAACCCGACTTTGGGATCTCCGTTTAAGGACGATCACATGATCGAGGCAGCCTTGGTCATGTATCTTGCTCAACAGACATCGTCAGTCAGGCGATTTATGCCATGGTGTCATGCCATGGCTGAGAACACATCGTTCGCGCTTCTAACCAATGCCAGCTACCCAACGTGTTTTCGCGATTACAATGATCTGCTTGCTCACCCTGCGAGTAGTGAGCAGGAATACCGTGACGAGGCCTGTGTTGGCAGTGTCCTATACCCCTACCTGTTCGTGTGGCTTCAGTGTGGTGCCGAACAAGATTTGATTGAAGAATTCTCCAGTCGAATTTCGCAAAAAATACCCGACTGCACTCATCAGGCATGGTTCCCCGATGAGGAAACAGACCAGAAAGTCTGGCGTGGTGATACCTACCATGGGATTTGCGTGACTGGCCTGTCGCCTGCACGTGGAAATGCGGAGATTGCAGATGCCTTGAACCTAGCAACCGAGGAGTGTGGGGCAATTTTTGAAATGACAGCGATGAAGCGAGGACTGGTTCCACTTTTCTTGACGGCCTGTAGGCACTATCGCTTGCCTATCCCGCCAACACTTTGGATGCCGCCGCGAAGCAATTCAGATGAGGCTCTGGTAGAGCCCCATTCATAGTAGAGCAAGAAGCCTTGTGCTGCGGCACCGTCGGGGGCCGTCAATGTCCGCATTTGGCACTCACATGTCACTCGCCACGGATCGTACTTTGACGAATTTCATCAAGCCACGATCCCCCTTCTCAACGGGAAGCCAGCCGGCACGCTCGTAAAATGCATAGGCTCGACTGCCAATCTCGGTTTCCAGCCAAATCTCGTCGAATTTGGCGAATAGGTGGCGCTCGGCTCTCTCAAGGAGCAAGCGGCCCACACCTAGCCCTTCATGGTCGGTGCGGACGAACAGTCCAAACACGTACCCGGTCTCGTCGCGAACCATCGAAAAGCCCACGGGTGCTTCATCAATTTCTGCAACCCACACACAAGGGCCCTGGGCGATCTCTGCGGCAATGGCCTCGGGTGTGATGCCCAGTTCGGCGAGCTGCTCGAGTGAAAGGTGGTTCTCCGCCACGCTGGTGCGAATGGCGAAGATCTCCCCAATGTCTGTCTCTCTCGCTTCTCTCACTTGAATTGGCATGGATCGATTCCCTTGGCAGCGATTGAAAATCGCCATGGGCGATCATTCTGGAGCACACAGTGCCCTCAGGCGAGCTGGCTTAGCGGCGTGGAGCCGTAGCTACTTGGTCGTGCGATGCGCAACCATATAGACAGCTTTTGAAGCTGATAGGTATATCGAGTGGTATATCTAGATCATCTAACTTGGATAATTTATAACTAAAACAGTTGGATAGATATCATTATCGAATCCTGCTGGGTTTTCAACCTGATCATTTCGTTTGGGAACGAGACCATCCACAGCCTCGATCCACGTCCAGCGACACCGCCCTTTTGAGCGGGCGATTGCGCCGCCTCGGCCGATCAACGTCACGAAGAGGCGCAGTCCGATATTCCACACCGCTTCACTGGGGGCGGTTGCAAGCTCCGCCGTCGTCCGGCTCGAGATAGGGGCACATCAGCTCGCGGAACCAGGTGACGAAGGCGTCGACCCGCGGCGTCCGGTTCTGGCGGTGGGGATAGAGTATCGAGACGTCGAGTGGCTCGGCGGTGAACGTCGGCAATAGCTCGACCAGCGTGCCGTCCCGGAGCTGGTCCAGGACGTCGTAGCGGGGGACCTGGATGATCCCCAGCCCCGCCTCGCAGCAGGCGATGTAGTTCTCGGCGCTGTTGACTCGTACCTGGCAGGGCAGTTCGAGGTGCTGCGAGGCTCCCTCGCTATGGTAGTCGAACGTGCTGGCGTCACTGGTGGCCGTTTCGCTGGCGGCGTAGCCGACCAGACAATGGGCCTGCGTCAGGAGTTGATCGAGCGTCTGGGGTACGCCATGGCGTGCGAGATATTCACGACTGGCACAGTTGACGACGTTCACCTGTCCAAGCCGCTGGACCACCAGTGCGCTGTCTTGCAGAGGGCCGAAGCGAACGGCGCAATCGATGCCTTCGGCGATCAGATCCACCGGGCGGTCGGTCGCTCGCAACTCCAACTGGAGGTTGGCGTGCTGGGCCAACCAGCCGGGGAGTGCCGGCGTCAGTAGGCGACGACCGACTCGGCTGGGAACGTCGACGGTGAGACGCCCGAACAATTCGAGATGGGGCGGCAGGAACAGGCTCTCCAGACGGTCGTTCTCCTCGATCAGGTGGCGGGCCCGGTCGAGCAGCCGTTCACCGTCGTGGGTCAGGTGAACCTGCCGGGTACTGCGATTCAGCAGGCGCGTGCCAACCGCTTTCTCCAGGCGCTGGATCGCCAGCGAGATCGAGGCTCGTGGCCACTCCAGCTTGTGCGCGGCACGTGTGAAGCTGCCCAGTTCGGCGACCGTGACGAACGCTCGCAAGCGGTCGATTCTGTCGGCGCGGTAGCCGCCCGCGTGCCGCGATGAGCGGTCATCGGGAGGCGTCACCATGCGATCACCTCCCGGCGGGATGTTCGCGGCCATACCCTTGCCGAGGCCAGCCCCGGGACGGGGAGGCACGGCAAGCTCTGCGATCCAGCGAACGTGAACAGGTTGGCGCGCGGAACGGGGGCTAGCAGGAGAGTCGCGATCGCGTAGATCCGGTCGAGCGGCAGCCCGACGCAGCGCCCCGGTGCTTCCCTGCCGCCGCCCCGGCGTATCGGGGGGTGGTTGCGTTCCGCCACTGCCGTTCTCCTTCCGCCTCGTATCGCCAGCCTTTGACGCTTGTCCGCCAGACTACTTGGTGGTGTAGCCACCGTTGGTGAGGATCGTCTGGCCCGTCATCCACCAGCCTTCGGTGACCAGATGACGAATCAACGGTACCACGTCCTCGATGTCGGTCAGTCCCGTCTTGCTGAACGCCGACAGGGCGGCGGCGGATTTGTGGTATGCCACGGCGTCCTCGCCCTCCTGGCCATAGAAGAACGGCGTGTCCATCGGGCCCGGGCCGACGGCGGTGACGGAAATGCCGCGTTCGCCGAACTCCTGCGCGGCGGCTCGGGTGAAGTGCTCCACGGGAGCCTTGGCGCCGGCATAGGTGGAATAGAAGGGCGTGAACGCGCCCAGCAGGGACGTCACCAGGGTCACGATCTTGCCATGGTCGTCGAGCGTGCGACCGGCTTCCTTGAGGAAGAAGAAGGCGCTCTTGGCGTTGATGTCGAACATGCGATCGTACTCGGCCTCGCTGATCTCCAGCATCGGCTTTTTCAGCACCATGCCGACGGTATTGACGGCGATGTCCAGCCTGCCGAAGCGTGTCTTGGCCTCGTCGAACAGCCGGGTGACGTTGGCGGGGTGAGTCAGATCGCCCTGGAACAGCTCAGCCTCGGCGCCCAGGGCCTTCACCTCGCGAGCCGTTTCCTCGGCAGCACTGCGGGTGGCGTCGCTGTTATAGTGGATCGCGACTGCCTGGGCGCCGTTGCGAGCCAGGTCGCGGGCCAGCAGGCCTCCCAGGTTCTTGGCACCCCCGGCAATCAGCACGACTTTATTCTGAAGCGTATGGTCGGCCATGACGGCACTCCTTGTGGTCGGTGTGATGGATGTCCCGATGACAAGAAGAGTCTAGTGGTTCGTTCGTGCCAGATAATGCCTCTGTTCCAAACAACACCATCCAAGGCGATCGACCAATCGGCAGTTCCACCCGCCGCGCCCGATGCCTGTCGGCCGACTGTCCGGCCGCGTGGAGGCGACGACGGTACCGCGCAGGCCTCGAAAGTCCGTCAACAAGGAGGGCAACATGAATTGGGATTTCCTGCCGGTGTTCTTGCCGGCCTGTTTTGCCTTGAACATGGTCTTCGGGCCGAACAACCTGCTGGCGACGACCAACGCCGCCCACGTGGGGCCGCTCAAGGCGGTGATCGCTTCGCTTGGGCGAATCGCTGCCTTCATTCCCATGATCGCGATCGCCGGTATCGGGCTCGGCACGCTGTTGACGACCTCGATGTGGTTCTTCGTCGTGGTCAAATGGGTGGGGGCGGCCTACCTGGCGTGGCTGGGGCTGAAGCTGCTGTTCGGCAAGCCACGAGCCGTGGCATTCGAGGATGCCGCGCCCCGTTCCATCTGGCATCTGGTGAGGCAGGAGTTCCTGGTCGCCGCCGGCAATCCCAAGGCGATCCTGATTTTCACGGCCTTTCTTCCGCAGTTCGTCGCACCCGATCACTATGCCCTGAGCTTCACGATCCTGGGGGCGCTGTTTCTGGCAATGGAAGTGTTGGCGATCGCGATCTATGCCGTCCTGGGCAGCAGGATCGGCAAGTACCTGCGCAGCGGAACTGCCATGCAGTGGTTCAACCGTGCCAGTGGCAGCCTGATGCTGGTCTTCAGCCTGGGGCTGCTGGCGATGAAGCGACCGGGTGGTTGAAGGCTGAACGACGGTCGCGTTCAGCGTCGATCCTCCCGCTTCGTCGCTCCTCCCGCTTCCCACGAGGGGCGTGGCCGTGAAGGCCCGAGCGACGCTCGCCGACCTTTCAGACAGTGCCTAGCAGCGTCGGCGGTATCTGGCCGGTGGCAGCCGCTGGCCGCGCCGGCTGAGGATGAGCTGTCGTATGCGATCGGCCATCCAGGCCCTGGCAAGGTTCTCCTCGCCGAACCGGCAATCGGTGATGACCACGGTGTGGTTCTTGCCAGGCACATGGAACGAGGGGTGATAGGCCGCCAATCGCTCGCCCTCGTGGCGGGGGCAGGCGCCGTAGCTGGTTTCCACGTCGGGCACGCCCGCTTCGCAGATATGCACATCGTAGGCGATGGCGATCTGATGACTGGCGTAGTAGAACCGCTGCAGGGCCGTGGTGTGGCGACACAGGGTGCTATCACCGTTTTCCGGTAGAGGCGGGCCTTCGGGACTGGAGCGACGCATTTCATCCTCGATACGTGAACGCTGCAGATAACTTGTGTACCAAATGTACATAAAAGGTGCCTCGAGTACAAACTTCGCACCGGATACGAAACCTGATGAGGGGCACCGCTATCTGCGGGTTCAATTCTCGCTGTCGGATGGGCGCGTGGCGTCCGTCGTCGTACGGTAGTCCGCCCTGGCGTCCTCGCTGCGATGTCGCTGGTGCTCGCGACTGGAGAGGCGTCTGGCGATCTGCTCGAGCAGCAGCAGATCCGCTTCATCCATGTCGCCGGACAGTACGGCCTGCTCGATCTGGCGCAGCGCCTCGGCGGACCTTTCGGAAGGCTGCTGCGAGCGGATGGGGGAGGGTTCGCCGATATGCCGGGCGTCGTCGGCGGGCGTCGGAGCATCGTCTCTCAGCATCTCCCCCCGGCCGTAGTCCAGCCACTCTTCGCGGATACCGAGCCAGCGGGCCAGCGCCACTTTCCTGTCATGGCCCGGGCGCGCTTCGCCGTTGAGCCACTTGCTGGCGGCCTTGGGCGTGACACGCATGGCCCGGGCCAGGCGCGCGCCCATCCCATAGCCGTCCTTGCCTGCGCGACGGAGCGCCTTGTGAAGTCGGGAGCTGAACTCATCCCGGTTACCGGTGTGAACCATGGGTTCAATGTTCCCACCGGTTGAATGTACTTTCAGTACCTGATAATCATGTACTCGAAGTACAGGTACAAGGGGGTGTCATGAGTGCGATCCGTCTTGCGGTGGAGCAACTCGGTGGCGTATCACGCTGTGCCCGGGTCTGCGGGGTCTCGCCGTCGGCTGTCTGCAAGTGGCTGCGCCGGGAGCGGCTACCCCGCACGGAGTACACCGGTGAAACCTGCCATGCATTGAGAATGGCCGCGGCAAGCGAGGGTGCCTTCACTGCCGCCTGGTTGCTGGCGAATGCCGGTCCCGCGACGCCCCTGGCGGCCGACGGCGGCACGTCATCCGTCGGAGACCTGCCTGGCGCGGAAGATCCCGTCGAACAGACCGATGCTCGTCAGGCAAGGCCCGGCACATCGATGACACCATAACGCACCGTATTCATTGATTTAATGGATGCTTCGAGAAAGACAATAGCGAGGGAAATGAGGCATTAAAAAAGCCCAGCCGAAGCTGGGCAAAAATCAGACCATGAGGGTAAATAATAACAAGAAGCATCGTGGGTAAGCGATTGTAATTTACTGATGGCAAACAAGTGATCAAAAGATTTTGGCTATTATTGCTGGCCGAAATCGTCTCGATTTTACTCCGTCTCTTTGGGTTTCGCTTATATAGTATTAACCTGATTAGAGACCGATTAATTATTGTTCTCTTCTCTAGAGGGTTTGAGAACGACGCGGTTTCGGCCACCATTTTTCGCCTCGTAGAGCGCATCGTCGGCTCTTTTCAGCCATCGCTTGACGTCGTCCGAAGGGTGCAGCCCGGTGACACCCAGAGACGTGGTGATCGGACAGGAAGAATCGCCAAGCTGGCTGGCGATAATCCCCCGTAGATCCTCCGCCACGTCCGCGGCATCGATCTCTTCGACATCCGCCAGCAGCAGCACGAATTCCTCACCGCCGAAACGGAACAGGCAGTCGTCGAACCTCACGCTCCGGCGGATGAGATTGGCGCATTTCGCCAGCACCTCATCGCCATGGGTGTGTCCGAACCGGTCGTTTATGCCTTTGAAATTGTCCAGGTCCAGGAGTATGAGAGAGCTGGGGCGACCCTCGTTCAGCAGCCGGCCCCGGGCGAGTGCCAGCGAGTCCTCGAGCGACCGGCGGTTGCGGGCTCCGGTCAGGGCGTCATGGGTGGCGAGTCGCTCCAGGGATTTTTGCTGCAAGTCGCTTCTTCTGGCGTAGAGATAGGCACAGCTATTTGCCGTGATGCTGGAAGCGATAAAGGAGAAGAGGCTTTCGGGCGGCGAAAACTGCATAAGTATCGGAATCATCACGAGGCACATGACGATATTGATCATGAGGGCGCGCTTGGCATCCGTCAGAAAGAAATTCGTCAGCATCATGGGGAAAAACCAGAATACACCCACGATACCGAGCACATTGGTGGTGATGCTGGCGAAAACGGTGCTGGTCACTGCCAGGATGAGGCCACCTCGCCGGCTGTCATCGGCCCACCAGGAGTAGCCGACGATACAGAGGATCAGGAGGAGGGTGACGCCATCGAAAAGCGCCTTGTCGAAGCTGCCTTGAATGAATCGATAAAGGCTGAACGGTAGCAGGGTCAGTGTCTCGCAGGCGCCCAGAAGTAGGATTACCCGAAGGACGAAGTCCTGTCTTAAACGATGACTGATGGACCTTGTCCTTTTGCTCATTGAACCGGATCCTCCATGCTGGTCATGAGTCATTCAAGCTGTGTTTCGATTCGTTAATATTTGCTTACATTCAGATTAGCCAAATTTCATCGGCAAGAGAGAGCATTTTTTGTGTCCGATTTCCTTGACATTTTTTGCAAGGCCAAAGCTATTTTGTATGACGTATGTTGGGTGGATGAGTTCAAATCATCTTCGCCTCCACAGGGATCATGACCGCCCATAAAACGTCCGCGGCGGGCGGCGTCACGACGGGCAGGGGCAAAGGAATGGATAATGAGGGGCAAGAGCTAAGAGGCAAGGTGAAGAGGATGAGGGATCCCGTGGGGGAGCGACAAGCCGCCGGCCTGGGCCGGCGGCTGTTGCGTTGGTACTGCGAGGGGCGAGCTTATAGCGTGGTGAAGCTGACCTCGCCGTTGCCTCGTGGGTCGTGGGCGAACTGTCCGGTGCCCTGTAGCGCTTGAGCAGCGGCGTCACTCTGCCCTTCACCGACCAGCGGGTTGCGGCTTGCCGAGATGTCGGTGGCCAGTTGCGTGGCGTCGGCAACGTTCTGCAGCGACTGGTCGGCCGCGGCACTGTGCCCGCCGATCACGGTGTCGACGCTGTAGTGAGTCGGCAGCGCCTGGTACTGCGCGGTCTGCTCGAGGTTGAGCGTTTCACGCTGCGCGTCGAAGAGGGCGCTGGTGGCATCGCTGGCCTGGGCGGCAGCGGGTAGCGCGACGGCGATAGCGATGGCTGCGAGAATGCGAGTTTTCATGGTGTTGCCTCCAATGATCATCTGTCTTGGTGTCTGGCACTTGGCCTTGACCTGTGATGTCATTATGATTCCGTTAGCCGTCTAACAAAAATCGAATGCCGTGAAATAAACTATCGACGCCAATGATGTTGGATTTGGCATCTGAAAATTTCGTTTTATGTAGTCCAAAAAACCAAAAAGGGAGCCGGAGGCTCCCTTGATGGACTAGCGCTGTCTTCATGCCCGAAGGCGGAGACTCACAGGCTGGCGAAGTTCACTTCGACATTGCCTTGGTCATTGCTGACGGTTTGCGTTGCGTTCTGCAGTGCCTGGCCTGCGGCATCGCTTTGACCTTCACCGATCAGGCCGTTGCGAGACGGGTGGACGTCGGTGCTCAGTTGAGTCGAGTCGGCGACGTTCTGCAGGGACTGATCGGCAGCGGCGCTGTGACCACCAGTGACGGTGTCGACGCTATAGCGGGTCGGCAGCGCGTGATACTGTGCGGTCTGCTCGATGCTGAGCGCTTCGCTCTGCTGATCGAAGTGACGCTCTGCCACGAGGCTGTTGGCCTGGGCGACGGTGGGCAGGGCGACGGCGATTGCGATGGCTGCGAGAATGCGAGTTTTCATGGCGTTACCTCCAGATAATGTCTTTTTTATGGCCTCTCGGCCTTGACCGATGACGACATTATGGGAGGCAACTCTTTAGTCTGCTAATCACGCGTAGTGAATTCGACTATCGATGGGATTGATACGAAGGTCGAAGTCATGGTGTGGCGCTGAAGTGTAAACCTTCTTCCCATGGATGGGGAGTGGCGACGGAGATCGTGGTCAAGTGTGCCGCTTCGGCTCCCGCGACTGCCCGTCTTTGCTCCGCGCCGACGCGCCCGCCATAATGGCGACATCCCAACCACCGCTTGCCAGCCAGAGTACGCCATGCCCCGCCACCCTCGGGACGACGCTTCCGCCGATTCCCCGCCCGCTGCCGAGTCACAGGTCAACGTGGGCGACGTCGCCTACCTGCGCGTGACCAAGGTCAATGATATCGGCGCCTTCCTGAACTGGGGGCGGCCCAAGGATCTGCTGCTGCCGTTCGGCGAGCAGCGCTTTCGCCCCGACGAAGGCAAACGGGTGCTGGTGATGATCTACGTCGACGACCGCATGCGTCCGGTGGCCAGCATGAAGCTCGACAAGTTCCTGCAGGATGAATCGGAAGGGCTGAATGCGGGCGATCGGGTCTCGCTGGTGATCGCCGACCTGACCGATCTCGGTGCCAAGGCGGTGGTCAATAGCCGCTTCTGGGGGCTTTTGTACCAGGACGACATGTCGCGCCCGCTGCGCCGCGGCGATCGCATGGAAGGCTATGTGCGTCGCGTGCGTGACGACGCCCGGCTGGATCTGTCGCTGCTACCGCCGGGGCAGGCGCGTCTGGATCTCGTCGGGGACAAGGTGCTGGCCGCGCTGGCCGCCAACGACGGTTTCCTGGCGTTGGGTGACAAGAGCCCGGCGGACGTCATCAAGGCCCGCCTCGGCGTCAGCAAGAACGCCTTCAAGCAGGCCATCGGCCGGCTCTACAAGCAGCGCCGGATCGTCATCGAAGACGACGGGATCCGGCTGATCGAGGGCGATTGATCCCCGCCTGTCAGCGCTGCTGCCAGGCGCGGTACCATCCCAAACCTCTCTCCGTGCCATCGCGCGGCTTGTACTCGCAGCCGAGCCATCCGTCGTACCCAGCCTGGTCGAGCTGCTCGAACAGCCACGGATAGTTGACCTCGCCGGTGTCCGGCTCGTGCCGCTCGGGCACGCCGGCGATCTGAATATGACCCACCCCGTCGCGATGGCGCTGGTAGGTCTTCCAGATATCTCCGTCCATGATCTGGGTGTGATAGAAATCCATCTGCACCTTGACGTTGGGCTCGTTCAGCTCATCAACGATCGCGTGGCCATCGGCCTGATGGTTGAGAAAATAGCCTGGCATATCGCGTGTGTTGATCGGCTCGATCAGCAGCGTCAGGTCGTGCTCGGCGCACTTCCTGGCCGCAAAGCGCAGGTTTTCCAGGTAGACCTTGCGCGCGGTCGTGACGAATGTTTCCCGTGAAACATTATCGGTGGCTGACGCCGGGATGAGCCCGGCCATGGCGTGCAGGCGGGGACAGTTCAGCGCCTGGGCATAGCGAATGGCGGTATCGACACTGTCGCGGAATTCCGCCTCGCGCCCAGGGAGCGCGGCCAATCCACGCTCGCCGGCGGCCCAGTCGCCGGGTGGCAGGTTGAACAGCACCTGCTCGAGCCCGTGACGCTCGAGCTCGGCGGCGATCGCTTCGGGTTCGAAGTCGTACGGGAACAGGAATTCGACGCCCTCGAAGCCGCACGCGGCGGCCCTGGCGAAGCGCTCCATGAACGGGACTTCGTTGAACATCATGCTGAGATTGGCAGCGAAACGCGGCATGGCCTGATTTCCTCGGTGATTCGGTCGATCGTGACGTGACGCTGCGAGGCGCCCGTTTACCACTGGGCGCCGAAGGCGTCGCGCAGTTCGTCGATCTCTTTCTCGTTCAGCGTGCGCACATCGTGCTGGCGCAGCAGCAGATAGAGCTTGGCCGTCTCCTCGAGCTCCTCGATGGCGTTGCGCGCCGCTTCCAGGGTCTTGCCCGCGACGACCGGGCCGTGATTGGCCAGCAGCACCGCGGCATGGTCGGCAGCGTAGTCGCGTACGGCATCACCCAGCGCGGCGTCGCCGGGGCGGTAGTAGGGCACCAGCGGCAGGCGGCCGACCCGCATCACGAAGTAGGGCGTGATCGGCGGCAGGCAGGAGTGCTCGTCGAGTCCGTTGAGACACGACACCGCCGCCGAGTGCGTGGCGTGGAGATGGATGATCCCGCCGGTATCCGGGCGCTGTTCGTAGAAGGCCCGGTGCAGGAACGACTCCTTGGTCGGCGGCTTGCCGGCCAGCAGGTTGCCGTCCCAGTCGAGCTTGGAGATCTCCGCCGGATCGAGTGCGCCGAGGCTGGCATTGGTCGGCGTCATCAGCCAGCCGTCGTCGAGCTTGGCACTGATGTTGCCGGAGGTGCCCGGCGCCATGCCCAGGTTGCGAAACGAGCGGCCGATTTCGGCGATCTCCTCGCGCAGGCGGTTTTCGGTGGATGATGTCGAGGTGTGGATCGCAGTCATGGCATCAGTTTCCAGGCTTTGGTCATGAAATCGGTGGCGCCGAAGTTGCCGGACTTGAGCGCCAGCGCCAGCGGCTCGTCGGTACCCAGCGCCGTCGTCCACGGTACGCCGGGATCGATGCTCTCGCCGATCCGCAGCCCCTTCACGTCGAGGGCGGTGACCACGGCGCCGGAGGTTTCGCCCCCGGCCACCAGCAGCCGGCGCACACCGAGGCGGCCGACCAGCTCGGCGGCGATCTCGGCCATGGCGCGCTCGACCAGCTCGCCGGCTTCCTGCACGCCGAGCCGCTGTTGCGCCCGGCGGACTTCCTCCGGCGAGGCGCTGGCGTAGATCAGCATGGGGCCGGGCGCGTTGCGGTTGCCGGCATCGGCGACGAAATGTGCCTCGGCATGCGCCAGCGCCGCATCGACGACGCCCTGATAGTCGTCGTCCAGCGCCAGGGCATCCAGGTGAACGCTCGGCATGCGCTGCCGGGCGTGCTCGATCTGGGCCAGCGTGGCCCGTGAGCAGCTGCCGCTCAATACCGCCTCGCGACCGGCGATGGGCTCGAGCCGGGCGGCATCCCGGGTGTGATCGAGCCGCTCGGCGACGTTGGCCGGCAGCCCCAGCGCCAGGCCGGAGCCCGCGGTCACCAGCGGCAGGTCGCGGCAGGCTCGCGCCAGTACGAACAGGTCCTCGTTATCGATGGCGTCGCAGATCGCGATGCCGACGCCCTCGGCCTTGAGCGCCTCGATGCGCGCGGTGACGGCGGCATCGCCCTGGCGCAGCGTGGCGTAGTCGATCAGGCCCACGTCGTGGCGAGTCTGCGCGCCGAGCACACGGACCAGGTTGGCGTCGGTCATCGGTGTCAGCGGGTGGTCCTGCATGCCGCTTTCGTTGAGGGGGACGCCGTTGGCGAACAGATAGCCGTTGAAGACGCTGCGACGATTGGCCGGCAGGGCCGGGCAGGCGACGGTGAAGTCGGTGCCCAGCGCTTCCATCAGCGCCTCGGTCACCGGGCCGATATTGCCGGCCGGGGTCGAATCGAAGGTGGAGCAGTACTTGAAGTAGAACTGCTCGCAGCCCTGTTCGCGCAGCCAGTCCAGCGCCTGGATCGACTGGTCGACGGCCTCTTTCGCCGGAATCGTGCGCGATTTCAGCGCCACCACCACGGCGTCGGCATCCGCCTCCAGCGGCGTCTCGGGAATTCCGATGGTCTGCAGCGTTCGCATGCCGGCGCTGACCAGCATGCTCGCCAGATCGGTGGCGCCGGTGAAGTCGTCGGCGATACAGCCGAGGATGGGCCGCGTGCTGGGCCGTCGCTCATCCGCTTTTGAAAGAGCATTCGCCATCGCTCAAGCGCCTCCATGATCGTTGGGATCGGCGTTGGGACCGCTATCGAAATCGAAACCGGCATCGTTGGCCGCCGTGCCGGGCAGGGTAATGCCGGGATAGACCTTGACCACCGCCGAGTCGTCCTCTCGGCCCAGCCCCTGGGCCGAGGCCAGGGTGAACTGGCTCAGCGCCTGGGCGGTCAGCGGCAGCGGGAACTTGTCGCGATGGGCGGTATCGTGAACGATCCCCAGATCCTTGACGAAGATATCCACCGCCGAGTGCGGGGTGTAGTCGCCGGCCAGGATGTGGGGCACCCGGTTTTCGAACATCCACGAGTTGCCGGCGCTCTGGGTGATCACCTCGTACAGCGTCTGCGGGTCGCAGCCGCCGCGAATGCCGTAGGCCATCGCCTCGGCGGCGGCGGCGATATGCACCCCGGCCAGCAGCTGGTTGACCAGCTTCACCTGCGAGCCCTGGCCCAGGCCATCGCCCAGTCGGAACACCTTGGCGGCGAGGGCGTCGAGCACGTTTTCGGCACGCGCGAACAGCGCTCCGGGGCCGGAGGCCATGATCGTCAGCTGACCGGCGGCCGCCTTGACCGAACCGCCCGAGATCGGTGCATCGAGCAGGTGAATGCCGTGGGCGGCGAGATCAACGCCCAGCGCCTGAACCACATCCGGTGCGCAGGTCGCACACGAGATCACCAGGCTATCCGGCGCGAGCCCCGGCAGCAGGCCGTCATCGCCGAACAGCACCGCCCGGGTCTGCTCGGCGTTGACCACCACGGTCAGCACGATCTCGACGGCGGCGGCCATCTCGGCGGGAGTCGCCACGGCGCGCCCGCCGGCCTCGGTGAAGTTAGCGCGCGCCTCGTCGCGCAGGTCGCAGCCCCAGGTCTCGAAGCCGGCGCGGACCAGCGAGGTGGCCATGCCCATCCCCATCGAGCCCAGCCCGATGACCCCGACGCGCGGTCGTTGTGTGGTGCTCATCGCGAATTGCCTCCCGTGGGTTCTGTCGATGATGTCGAAGTCGATCCACGCTGCGCTTCCACGCGCTCGAGCAGATCGGTTGGCGCCTGGCGCAGTCGCGCCTCGGCGTGCGCCAGATGCGTGGCGGCGGCGCGGGCGGCGGCCTCGGCGTCACCGGCAGCAATGGCGTCGAGAATGGCCTGGTGCTCGGCGACCACCTGCTGCATGAAGGCCTCGCGCAGCGACTCGTTGGTACGCGTCACGCGGATCGCGTGGTGCAGAAAGCGGTTGTAGAAATCGAGCACCGCGGTGAAGTGGGCATTGTTGGCCGCCTCGGCGATGGCGCGATGGAAGGCGAGATCCTGATCGACGCCGGAAAGCCCCGCTTCGACCGCCTCATCGATATCGACCATGGCGTTGCGGATGCGCCGCAGCTGCGAGGGGGTACGGCGTTCGGCGGCCAGCCGTGCGGCTTCCACCTCCAGCGGCCGGCGCAGCTCCAGCACCTCGACCACCGACTGCAGGCCGGGATCGGGGATCGCCAGGCGCAGCGATACCGTGGGCGACTCGGCGACGAAGCTGCCGCTGCCGCGACGCGAGGTGACCAGGCCGCCGTTGCGCAGCATCGAGATCGCCTCGCGCACCACCGAGCGGCTGATGCCGAAGCGCTCGCCCAGCGCCGCCTCGGTGGGCAGGCGCGCGCCGCGTCCCCATTCGCCGGCCTGGATGGCATCGCTCAGGCGCTGGGCCACCTGTTCGGAAAGCTGCGGGCCGCGCGATGGTTGTTCCGTGTCTTCACTCACGATGCAGAATTCCTCATGCGTTCGTCGAAGGGCGAGGCGCTGAAAGCCGTAGCAACGGCGTTCGGCTGGCTCTCCGACCAATGGCGATATTGCCTGCGCGCTAAATTTGTCAGACAAGATGTTAAATCGCAAAGGGCAGCGCAATTCGCCTTTGGTCAATTCGAGACGATCGACGGCCGCAGGGATGCGCAACAACCAACGGCAATCAGGAGAGAGCGGATGCATGTGATCGTGACGGGAGGCGCCGGTTTTCTTGGCGCGAGGTTGATTCAGCGCCTGCTGGGCGAAGGTGCCCCGATCGATGGGGAGTGCATCACGCGAATCACGTCGATCGATCTGGCAGCGTGCCCGGTGGCCGACGATCGGGTCGAATCGCTCACCGGCGATGTCGCCGATCCGGCGCTGATAGCGAAAGCGCTTGGCGACGACACCGGCGCCGTCTGCCATCTGGCGGCGGTGGTGAGCGCCCAGGCGGAGGCGGATTTCGAGCTCGGCATGCGGGTTAACCTGGATGCCACGCGCACCCTGCTGGAAGCGTGCCGGGCGCATCCGACGCGGCTGCGATTCCTGTTCGCCAGCTCGCTGGCGGTGTTCGGGCCGGGCCTGTCCCAGCCGGTGGCGGAGGCGATCGGCCCGCAGCCGCGCTCCTCCTATGGCGCGCAGAAGGCGATGGGCGAGCTGCTGGTCAACGACTACAGCCGTCGCGGCTTCGTCGATGGCCGTGTCTGTCGCCTGCCCACCATCGTGGTGCGCCCCGGCAAGCCCAACCGGGCGGCGTCGTCGTTCGCCAGCTCGATCATTCGCGAGCCACTGTCCGGCGTCGAGGCGATCTGTCCGGTTGCCGACGAGCTGCCGCTGTGGCTCTCCTCGCCGCGCACCGTGGTCGCCAATCTGGTCCATGCGCTGGCGCTCGAGGGGGCGGCGCTGGGCGACTGGCGCACGCTCAACCTGCCCGGCATCACGGTGACGGTGGCGGAGATGCTGGATGCGCTGGAGCGCGTGGCCGGCCCCTCGGCCCGCCAGTTGGTGCGATTCGAGCCGGACGCCGCCATCGACGCCATCGTCGCCAGCTGGCCGGGCGGGCTGGAGGTCGAGGGGCCGCTGGGTCTCGGCTTCCAGGCCGACGGCGATTTCGACGCCATCATCCACGCCTATCTCGACGACGAGCGCGGGGACGAACTCGATGACTGAAACGCTCCCCGAAGAGACGCTCCGCACCCGATAGCGCCGTTCCTTGAACCAGACAGGCAACAACACTCAATAAAGCCCACAAGGAGTTCACGCCATGACAGATGCTGTCGCAGGCCCCCAGGTCATCATCGGCCTGGGTATCGCCATCTTCGTGATGATCGCGCTGGTGCTGAAGACCCGCGTTCACGCGCTGCTCGCCCTGGTCATCGCCGCCTCGATCGCCGGTTTGATCGGCGGCATGTCACCCAACGCGGTGATCGATGCCATCACCACCGGTTTCGGCAAGACGCTCTCCACCATTGGCCTGGTCATCGGCTTCGGGGTGATGATGGGGCGGATTCTCGAGGTCTCCGGCGCCGGCCAGCGCATGGCCTATTCGATCCTCAGGCTGCTCGGCAAGGAGCGCGAGGACTGGGCCATGGCGCTCACCGGTTATATCGTCTCGATTCCGATCTTCTGCGACTCCGCCTACGTGATCCTCAATCCGCTGGTGCGGGCATTGGCCCGCAACAGCGGTCGCTCGGTACTCACGCTGGGTATCGCCCTGGCCTCGGGGCTGGCGGTCACTCATAGCGCGGTACCGCCGACGCCGGGTCCGCTGGGCGTCGCCGGTATCTTCGGTGTCGATATCGGCCTGATGATCGCCTGGGGCCTGGTCTTCACCGCGCCGGCGCTGATCGTGATGGTGCTCTATGCCCGCTTCATGGGGCCGCGTATCGAGGCGATGATCGAACGCGACGTGCCGGGTTCGCTCAAGCGGGACACCGAAGACGACCCGCTCGCGGCGCCCCTCGAGGAGAGCGAGCTGCCGACGCTGTTCAAGTCGGTGCTGCCGATCGCGCTGCCGATCGCGCTGATCTTCTTCAACACCCTGGTCACCGCCGTGGTGGGCGACAGCGATGCGCCTGGCCTGTTCGTGCAGGTGGTCCAGTTCGTCGGCCACCCGGTGATCGCGGTGGGCATCGGCGTGCTGGTGGCGGTCTACGGGCTGGTGCCGAAGATGCCCAAGGACCAGGTCCTGGCGCACCTGGAAAAGGGCGTCGAGAGCGCCGGTATCATCCTGCTGGTGACCGGTGCCGGGGGCGCGCTGGGTGCCGTGCTGCGGGCCAGCGGCGCCGGTGACTACATCGGCGAAAGCATCGCCGGGCTGGCGCTGCCGGCGGTGCTGATCCCGTTCCTCATCGCCACGCTGGTGCGCTTCGTGCAGGGCAGCGGCACGGTGTCGATGATCACCGGCGCGTCGATCTCGGCGCCGATCCTGGCCTCGATGCCGGACGTCAACATGGTGCTGGCGGCCCAGGCGGCGTGTCTCGGCGGGCTCTTCTTCAGCTATTTCAACGACAGCTACTTCTGGGTGGTCAACCGGCTGCTGGGGGTCAAGACCGCCAAGCATCAGCTGCTGGTGCTGTCGGTGCCGACCACGCTGGGCTGGGCCACCGGCCTGGTGGCGCTGCTGATCGCCAATGCCTTCGTGGGTTGAGAGAAAAACGCCAACGACATCCCTCAATGAACAGGAGTCATGCAATGAAAATCACTCGAGTCCGCGCCCGCGTATTCGAATGGAAGGGCGAGACGGTGGCGCCCAAGGCGCACTTCTGCACCAACGCCATGGATGCGCTGTGGGATCGCGGCGATGCGATGCAGAGTTTCCGCTTCCACGGCTGGACGGTGATCGAGATCGAGACCGACAGCGGTCTGGTCGGCCTGGGAAACGTGGCGCTGGCCCCTAGGGTCGCCAAGACCATCGTCGATCAGCATCTGGCGCCGCTGATCCTGGGGCAGGATCCGTTCGACTACGAATACCTGTGGCAGCGCATGTACCGCGCCACGCTGGCCTGGGGCCGGCGTGGTATCGGCATGGCGGCGATCTCCGGCGTCGATATCGCGATCTGGGACCTGATGGGCAAGGCGCTCGACAAGCCGGTGTTCAAGCTGCTCGGCGGGCGCACCAAGGAGAAGATCCCCTGCTACGCCTCCAAGCTCTACCACGACGATCTCGACACCATGCAGGCGGAGGCGCAGCGCTACCTCGACCAGGGCTTCCAGGCGATGAAGATGCGTTTCGGCTACGGCCCCAAGGACGGGCCGCAAGGCATGCGCGAGAACCTCAAGAGCGTCGCCGCGGTGCGGGAGGTGATCGGCGAGGATATCGACCTGATGGCCGACTGCTACATGGGCTGGAATCTCGACTACGCCCGGCGGATGCTGCCCAGGCTGGCGCCGTTCGAGCTGCGCTGGCTGGAGGAGCCGGTGATCGCCGACGATGTCGACGGCTATGCCGAGCTCAATCGCATCGCGCCGATGCCGATCTCCGGCGGCGAGCACGAGTTCACCGTCCACGGTTTCCGTCAGTTGCTGGAGAAGCGCGCGGTCTCGGTGATCCAGTACGACACCAATCGGGTCGGCGGCATCACCGTGGCGCGCAAGATCAACGCCATGGCGGAAGCGTTCGAGGTGCCGGTGATCCCCCATGCCGGGCAGATGCACAACTACCACCTGACGATGTCGTCACTGGCCTCGCCGATGTCGGAGTTCTTTCCGGTACACGACGTCGAGATCGGCAACGAGCTCTTCTACTACCTGTTCGAGGGCGACCCGGAACCGGTCGAGGGGCATCTCGATCTCGCCGACGACGTGCCGGGGCTCGGCCTCTCCCTCAACGAACGCTATCTCGATGGCTTCCATATTCTCGAGTGATGGTCCGTGGCGGCGCGACTAGCGTCGTGCCGCCCCTCACCCGATTACATCGTCGCTGCGCTTCACGCCATCACGTCACCACATCCGCTTGAGCAGGTCGTCCCTGCGCACCAGCTGATGCCAGGCCACTGCCGCGATATGCAGACCGATCACGTAGTAGAACACCGTGCCCAGCGTCTGGTGGATCGATTCCAGCGAGTGGCCCCAGTGCGGCAACACGCCGAAGGGCGAGGGTATCGCCAGCGATGTCCCGGGAACCGGGATCGCGCCGTCGCTCAGCCACACCGTCGCGATGCCCAGCAGTGGCTGGGCGAACAGAAACGCGTAGAGCGCCCAATGGGTGAGTCGCGACAGCAGTTCGAGCTTCGGGGGCAGTGGCGGCGACACGGACGGGGGCGCATGACGAAGGCGTTCGATCAGGCGGGGAATCGCCAGCAGCAGCACGCCGATACCGGCCCAGAAGTGGCTTTGCAGCAGCAGGGCGGGTATGCCGGTATCGCGCGGAAAGATGTCCGTCGACAGGATGAGGGCATAGGCCAGCACGACCAGGGCGGCAACGGTCCAGTGAAAATGGCGGGCCTTCGCCGAATAGCGGTTGGGTAGCGTGTCGTTCACGACGGGCAATCCTTTGATGGACAAGGTCGCCCCATCCTAAGCGGCACCGGCTTAGGGTTGACTTAACCCTGGCTTGCCGTCGTGGCGGCAAGGCACCACCACCACGACGGCACCATCACGACGGCAATACGGGGCTACCGGGGCGCCCCGACCCTTGGGCGTGACTCAGGGCGTCCGGGTCTGCAGTCGCTCCGCCAGCCAGGCGCGGGTGCCGGGATGTCCGCTGCGTTCCGCGCGATCGGCCAGCTCCAGGGCGAGCTCGATATCGCCGGCCTTGAGCGCGGCATCGATCATGCGGCGGTAGTCGAAGTCGGCGGCCTCGTTGGTCGTGGCCGGAGCGGGTGGCGGGGCCACTGCCGGGGCCACGCTACCCGCTCCGGACGGTGTCGGTCGGTTGGCTGGCGGCGGTGCGGCGGCGGTCAGCGGCGTCAGGCCGGGGTTGCCGGTCAGCGAAGCGATCTCGAGGGTGAGCGTGCCGGTGGCGGCATGCACGGCGAGAGGATCCGGGCCGGGGGGCTCGGCGAGACCTCTGACCCTGGCATAGGCTTTCGCTTCCGACTCATAGCTCGTCGAGCCCCGGCGATCCTGCTCGCTCGAGTAGATGACGAGGTACTGGGCGTCGGGGCCGGGCGTCAGGCTGAACTGACCCTCGAGACGGGCGGTGGAGAAGCCGGTGGGACGACGTACCTGGAGCGAGTCGCTCGGGATCTGCCTGACCGGCTGGAACGCCGAATCGAGGATCAGGATGGTGGGCGCGAACACCTGGCCGTCCCGGATCGGGCTGGTGACGCTGATCGCCACCGGGCCGTTGTTGCGGGGCAGCTCGAACGCCCGGAAGAAGCTCTTGCCGTCGCCGAAATCGTGAACCGGCGCCTGGGGCGTGAAGTCCAGCGTCAGGGTCTCCTGGGCCGATATCGGCTGATACGGCAGGCTGGCCAGCGACGTGCAGCAGTCCGGCGCGCTCGCCAGGGCCTGCTGCCCCTGCTGGGCCGGAATGGTCGGGGATTGGGGTGCCATCAGCGGCGTGCTGCATCCCGCCAGGGCGAAAAGGAGGGTGCCCAACGGCACGGCGAGGCGATACGAACTCAACATTCGGGAACTCCTGCTGGAGACGAAAACGGCTCCGGAGCGGCAAGTCTCCGGAGCCCAAGGGATCGAAACAGCGCGAGCGTGGATCTCGCGGTCGGGGCTCAGCTACCCCACCACACCTCCATCTGGGCGCCGAACGTCAGCCCGTCGGTGTCGTCGAAATCGACATTGTTGGGGCCGGCACCGGTATCGAGCGAGTTGGCATCGCGGGCGTCGGTGTAGGCGTCACCGCTCCATTTGGCATAGGTGGCGAACAGACGGATGGTCGGGCGGATCATGGCACCGCGTCCCGCCGACCACTGCTGGGCGATGGTCAGTTTGGTCAGGTGATGATCGCTGTCGTTGTAGCCGGTCACGCCACTCTGCGGTTCGATATGGTCATAGCCCAGCTCCACCGCGGTGCTCATGATGTCGCTCCAGTAGTAGACCGGGCGCACACCGGCGGAGAACCACTTGCGGCCAGTGTTGTCGTCCATGTCCTTATCCTCGTAGATGAGGGCGTAGAGCATGTCGAGCTGGTCCGGTATCAGCCAGACCTGACCGTGGTCGAGCGCGCGCCACATGCTGCCTTCCTGGCGCAGGGCACCGGTGCCCCGGCCCACCGCATTGCCATCGCGGGTGATGATGCCGTCGGTGGCGTACTGCACCGCGAAGGTGTTGCTGCCGCCGAACCAGCCGCTCTGGGTGTGCTCGATGGTGCCCATCCAGCCTTTGTCGCCCTCGTCGTACTCGACGCCCTGGTCGTCGTAGTAGTCCTCCTGCCACTCGGACAGCGACGAGCGGCCGTAGTCCACGCCGAGTTCCAGCGTGCCGCCGGGGTTGACGGGAATGTCGCTCCAGCGCGCATCGAGGGTGTCGTCCGAGATCTGCTGGCCGGAATCGGGGAACAGGCCGTCGCCATCGTCGCTGCCGGAGCTGCGGGTCCAGGCAAAACTCAGGTTACCGGTGCCGACATCGATATCCGAAATCCCCACGCCCGGGCCCGACACATCCCAGTAGTAGAAGTCGTTCATGTGGATGTCGTGACGCTTGTAGAAGCGCTTGCCCGCCCAGAGCGAGGCACCGGGGAGTCCGCCGACGACGTTGTTGCCGGAGACATACATCTCCCGGAGCGAGATGTTGTTGTCGTCGTCCTTGAGCGATTCGTCGTCGTTGTCCTGCGCGGTGACGTAGGCGACCCGGCTGGCGAAGTCGAACGACGTATCCTGCTGCTGGTAGAGCTGCGCGCCCAGGCCGATCTCCGCGTAGGTCTCGCATTCGTTGCCCAGGCGGTACTTGGCCGGTGCACCGGAGGCCTTGAAGCAGGTCTGGCTGCCGCCGCCGGAGGTCGAGCCGATGCCGGATCGGGCGTAGCCGAAGAACTCGGGGTTGATGTCGGCGTGAGCCAGTACCGGCACGGTGCAGGATGCACCGAGGACGGCGGCAAGGAGTGGCCGGCGTAGCACGGAGTGTGAGGCAATCATTGTTTCTGTCCCTCGTGGTCTTGTCGTTGATTGCTGTTGTTGGCAGCCGGAGTGAGTCGATCGGCTACGCAAGGCGCCCCGGAAAGCGTGTGGTCGGCGTATCGGCGCCACGTGAGTGGCTCTGCCAAGGCGTCGTGCTCGGCGTACTCAGTATCGCGATCGATATCGAAAGAGATATGAGTCAATCCATTTTTTATTAACTGTGGATGTTGTTGTCTTATTCCCTCGGAATCACTTCCATCGTGACTTCTGCCGACGATGAAGAAATCGCGTCGTTATCGACACTTGTTGCCTGGTGTCAACGGCAAAAAACAGCCGAAAGGAGGCGCCGAAGCCGGTTCGGTATTCTGTCTTGTAGCGCCTGATTTCGGCTGTGGCCGGTGATGTTCCCCGTGTGTCGTGCTGATCGTTGTCGGAGCATTCAGCTCTCTTGTGGAGGGCCATTATTTCTATTACTTCGTAAACTTTCATTGTAACCATGGTCTATAAAGACAAAAGTCTAAACTATCTTGATTTGGTATGGATTTTACTCTTTTGAAATCAAGATATTGCATTGAGGCGGGTTGGTTTGTAGGAGATATCTTTCATACCAAGGTGGTAAATATCATCAATATCGATTTGTGCTAGGTCACGGCGCTCAGTCTTAATGAAGAGGAATGAAGAGCGAATGAAAAAGGAGCAAAGACTCCGCGATGAGGGAACGAGGTTTTTGAGCGTGTCTCCCGGCCGAAATCGAAATCATTTCGACAAATCGCAAGAGACGACGGGAGCGCTTCGCCGGATAACGTCATGCGGATTCAGAAAGCGTGTCTCTCCATGGACGGCTTGGCTTACTATGTCCGGGTCAGACGTCGAGACAGTGGCGCAGAGAAGAGCGGCACGGGTTCGGCACATCGGAAGTCGACGGGGAGCGTCATGAAATCCGAGTCAGGACAGGAACCAGGCATGACCATACCCAAGGAGCGCCACTATTCGGACCGCGTGGGTTGGTTGCGGGCCGCGGTACTGGGCGCCAACGACGGCATCGTCTCCACCGCCAGCCTGGTGATCGGCATGGCGACGGCGGGTGCGGGTCTGGGAGGCGTGCTCACGGCCGGTGCGGCGGGGGCGGTGGCCGGTGCGATGTCGATGGCGGCGGGGGAGTATGTTTCGGTCAGTTCGCAGAAGGATACCGAACGCGCCGACCTGGCGCGGGAGCGGCGCGAGCTGGATGCCAATTACGCCGTCGAAGTGCGGGAGCTGGCGTCGATCTACGAAGCGCGTGGCCTGACGCCGGCTCTCGCTCACGACGTCGCCGAAAAGCTGATGCATCACGATGCGCTGGCTGCCCATGCCCGCGACGAGCTGGGGTTCAGCACCGTCAATCAGGCGAAGCCGCTTCAGGCGGCCATGGCGTCGGCATTGATGTTCCTGTCCGGAGCGGCGCTGCCGTTGATCTGCGTGCTGGTCGCTCCGTTCACTGCGTCGACCCCCGTCGTGGTGGCGTTGGGCTCGTTGCTGGCGTTGGCCCTGCTGGGCGCGTTATCGGCCCGAATCGGTGGGTCGCGGCTGCGCGTGGCCATCGTGAGGGTGACTTTCTGGGGTGCGCTGGCGATGGGCGTCACGGCATCGGTGGGGTGGGGATTCGGCGTGGCGGGCGGCTGACCCCCTGAGTAAGTGCGTTGGCCGACGCGGCAACTGCGTATTCGATTTGTTCGATTCAAACAGCGCCCTGCGTCGCGATCGACGCCGAGCATGACCGAGCGTGGTGAAACGAGATGTCCGAATCGGAGAAGGACCCTGGCGCGATCCAGTCGCCGCTGCATCAGCTCATTGCCGAGCTTTCCGACGGTATCGTGCTGCTGGATCCCGACGGGCGCCTGCGCTGGGCCAACCCCGCGGCGCTGGAGATGCACGGGGTCGAATCGCTCGGGGAACTGGGGTCGAACGTCGATGCCTACCGCCGACGCTTCGAGCTCTACTACCGCAACCACCACGAGGTTGGCGAGGGTCGCTCCCCGATGGAGCGCCTGCTCGACGGCGAGGCGTTCGAGGATGTGATTCTCGAGGTCCGGCCCGGCGACCCCGAGCTGCCCAATCGCTATCACCGGGTGCGCGGCAGGACGCTGTCGCGGGAAGGGCGTCCCGATGCGCTGGCCCTGATCATCGAAGACATCACCGAGCTGATGAGCGCCGAGGAGCGCTTCGAGCGCTCGTTCAATGCCAACCCGGCGCCGGCGCTGATCTGCCGGCTCGACAGCCAGCGTTTCATCCGCGCCAACCAGGGTTTCCTGGACATGACCGGGCTGGAAGCCGAGGAGATCCTGCAGCACTCGATCTACGAGTTCGACGTATTCGCCCATTCGCCCCAGCGTGAATCGGCGATCCAGCGGCTGTGCGCCGGCCGGTCGATTCCCCAGACCGAAGCCGTCCTGCATCTCGGCGGGCGGGGCGACGGCAGCAAGTGCGTGATCGTGGCCGGCCAGCCGATCGATGTCGGGAACGCCCCCTGTATGCTGCTGACCTTCACCGACCTGGAGCCCGCCCGGCAGGCGCAGCACGCCCTGCGCCAGAGCGAGGCGCTGTTCGCCACCGTATTCCAGATGTCGCCGGTCCCCACGGCCCTGGTATCCGCCGACAGCCTGACGCTGATCGAGGCCAATGCGGCATTCGAGCGTGACCTGGTCCGGCGCGCCGATGCCTCGGAGCCGCCCGGTCTGGAAGACTACTCCCCCTTCACCCCGCAGACGCGCAGGCAGTTGCTGAAAGCGCTCGAGAAGGCAAGTCACGTGGAGGAGATGGAGGTGCATGGCGTCGATGATGCCAACAACCCGACGATCTACGTGCTGGCGGCGGAAGCGGTCGAGATCAATCGCCGCGACTGCCTGCTGCTGACGCTGGTGGATATCAGCGAGCGCAAGCGCTACGAGAACCAGTTGTCCGATGCGATCGAGACGGTGATGAAGGATGCCTCCTGGTTCACCCGCACGCTGGTGGAGAAGCTGGCCAATGTCCGCGATGCGGGTAACGACGCCGCGCTATCCGACCAGGCGGCACTGGCCGACCTGAGCGTGCGGGAGCGCGACGTGCTGGGACTGATCTGCGAAGGGCTCTCGGACAAGCGCATCGCCGCCCGGCTGGAACTGGCCCATAGCACCGTGCGCAACTACGTGGCCTCGCTGTACCAGAAGCTGGGCGTTCACAGTCGTGGCGAGGCGATCGTCTGGGCGCGTCAGCGGGGTTTCCAGGGTGGCTCTGAAACATAAAGTAACCTAGTGTTGTTAAACGTATTTTCCCCCGCAAATGCACTGGCTCCACCCGGGCATTTGAATCTATGGCCCCGACCCTGAACCGCCTATCTTGGTGTTACCGCGAGGGGGCGCCAGGAAGGCGCAACAGGGGAAGGATCCCTTGAAGACGGGCAGGCAGCCTGCCCCTCGGCGGACCACCGGTGCCTCGGATCATCGTGTGGCAGGAGTCGGAACGTTACTGTAGTCGAACGTTTTGAAGTCAAACGAAGGACCGCTTGACGATTCGGTGGCGCTCAGGACGAGCGGTATCGACGGAAGCGATCGTGTCGTGGATCGACCCACCGAATCTCTTTCCGATGCTTCATCATCTCTGTCACGCCTCACATCCCCGCCCCCGAACTTTCTAGCCACCCCGGCGCCACGGCATGCAGCTTCGATGCTACCGGGCGGTGTCGCCATGGCTGGAAACCGCCTCCGGCTTGCGCCATCGAAGCGACTCGACTAGGACTAAGCAAACCCCTTCGGCATTCACCGCTTGCCAACCGTCGCTTCCGGTCGGCCATCGGAAGTGACTCGATTCATCCAACCCAGTTACAGGGAGATCGTGACGTGGTCGAGAAAACGGAGATTCATGCCCAGAGCCAGACCCTACCCGGCAAGGAGAGCCTCATGCAGCCGCCGGCGGAGTTCATCCGCCCAGGCTACCGGGGAAGCGGCAAGCTGGAGAACAAGGTCGCGCTGATTACCGGCGCCGACAGCGGCATCGGCCGCTCGGTGGCGATTCACTTCGCCCGGGAAGGGGCCGATGTCGCGGTGATGTATCTCAGCGAGAGCGACGACGCCGAGGAGACCCGCCGCCTGGTGGAGGTAGAGGGTCGCCGCTGTCTGTTGATCGCGGGCGACATCCGCGACGCCGCCTTCTGTCGCGGTGCGCTCGACCGGGTGATCGAGACCTTCGGCGGACTCAACGTGCTGGTCAACAACGCCGGTACCCAGCAGGTGTGTACCGACCTCACCGAGCTCGACGACGAGCTGTGGCGGGAGACGTTCGCCACCAACATGCATGGCATGTTCTATCTGACCAAGGCGGCGCTGCCCCATCTGGGCGAGGACGACGCGATCATCAACACGACCTCGGTCAACGCCTACATCGGACCCGATTTCCTGGTGGACTACACCGCGACCAAGGGAGCGATCGTCAGTTTCACGCGTGCCCTGTCGAATCAGGTCGTCGGTCGCGGCATCCGCGTCAATGCGGTGGCGCCGGGCCCGGTATGGACGCCGCTCCAGCCCGCCACGCTGGGCGCCCACGACCCGCAGATGCTCGAGGACTTCGGTTCCGACACGCCGATGGGCCGCGCCGGACAGCCCTCCGAACTGGGTCCCTGCTACGTCTTCCTGGCCTCGCTCGACGCCTCCTTCATCAGCGGTCAGACGCTGCATCCCAACGGCGGAATGGTCGTCAATGGTTGATGTGAGCCAGCAGGGGCGGCGAAGGTGGAATGGACTTTTGCCGCCCGGGCGGAGTGAATAGGCGCGCGATACGATCCTAATGAGACATCGTCCAAGCGCTGTCTGAAAGATCGACGAGCGATAGCCAGACAAGGCAAGAATCGGCGAAAGAAGGACCGAGCTGGCGCACCAGTCGATTTTTAACGCCGGATGGGTGAGCGCGGGCATTTTTCAGACAAAGCGTAAGAGAAGACAGGGCAGAGGAGGCCCTAACAGCATGCCAGGTACGACTCCCAATCTGCCGCCGCGGCAGGAGAGCTGGCTGGACCGGCCGGCGCACCATCATTGGCTGGAGAGCGAGGGCCAGCGTCTGCTGGCGTTCTACCGCGCCTCGCGTCATCCCGACTGCGGTTTCGCCGCGCTAGATGAAGACGGCAGGCTGCCTGCCGAGGCCAACCCCGACACCATGATCACCGCCCGCATGACCCACTGCTTTGCCCTGGCCGCCATGCGCGGCGAGCCCGGCATGATGCCGCTGGTCGCGCACGGCGTGGCGGCGCTGCGGTGCGGCCTGCGGGACGACGAGCACGGTGGCTGGTATGGCGCGCGACCGAAGGCGGGGGAGACTCAGACCAAACAGGCCTACATCCATGCCTTCGTGGCGCTGGCGGCGGCTAGTGCCTGGCAGGCCGGCGATGAAGCTGCCGGGCCGCTGCTCGACGATATCGTCGATGTGATCGAGACCCGATTCTGGTCGGAGGACGAAGGACGCATGCGCGAGGGGTTCTCCCGCGACTGGCGCGAGGAAGAGGCCTATCGCGGCGGCAACAGCAACATGCACGCCACCGAAGCCTTCCTGCAACTGGCCGACGTCCTCGACGAGCCCAAGTGGCGGGCTCGTGCGCTCTCCATCGTCGACAGGATCATCCACGCCCACGCCAGGCCCAACGACTATCGCGTCGTGGAGCATTTCGACAGCGAATGGAACGAGTGGCGCGACTACAACGAAGACACGCCCAAGGATCAGTTCCGGCCCTATGGCGCGACGCCCGGTCACGCCTTCGAGTGGTCCCGGCTGCTGCTGCATCTCGAGGGAGGGCTGCTGCGCCACGGCGAAGCGACGCCCGGGTGGCTGCTGGAGGATGCCCAGGGCCTGTTCCGCAGCGCCACCGAACTGGCCTGGCACGTGGATGGAGAACCGGGGCTGGTCTACACCCACGACTGGAACAATCGACCGGTGGTGCACGAGCGCATGCACTGGACCCTGGCCGAAGCGGCCGCCACCGCGGCCGTGCTGCTCAAGCGCACCGGCAACGCGACCTACGAGGTCTGGTATCGCCGCTTCTGGGACTACATCGATCGCTTCCTGATCGATCGCGAACGGGGCAGCTGGTGGCAGGAGCTCGACCGTCACAACCGGCCGTCCAGCGAAGTCTGGAGCGGCAAGGCCGATCTCTACCATGCCTATCAGGCGACGCTGCTGCCGCGACTGCCGCTCTCCCCGACCATGGCCAGGGCGATCGCCGACGGCGCCTTGTAGCCCGCCCGGCGGGTGCCTCCGTCCCCGCTGCCGTCACGCCTCGATCCAGGATCGGGGCGTTTTTCATTCGGACAAACGCCTACCCCGAAAGCGGCATGGGCTTCGTTGCCGAACTCTGGCTAGCTAGGACCTCCGACACTTGGCCGTGAGGAGCGCGACGATGACAATGATTGGGGATTTTCGGCAAGTGAGGCTAGGGTGGGCCACGCTGCTGCTGGCGAGCCTGCTGCTGGGCGGTTGCAGCACCCAGAACCTCGAGCGGGAGCCTTCGCGAGAGCCACCCGCCAAGACGGCCAGACAATCCCCGGATCGCAGTTGGGGGCCGGTCATGGAAGCGGTCGCCATGGCGAGACTCTATCCAGACGGGAAGTCGGTGGTCGACCTGGTGCCCAAGCGCGATCCGGCGGCGATCGTGGCCGACTTCGAGCAACTGCGACAGCGGGAAGGGACAGTCGGCAAGGCTCGGTTGCAGGCCTTCGTGGATGCCAACTTCGATCCGCGCCCGGAGAACGAGACGCGGCTTGGCGAGGACGCCGATACCTCGATCGAGGCCCATATCGTCAACCTCTGGCCCTACCTGACCCGGGATCCGGCGGACACCGACGAAGGCCCCTGGAGCAGCCTGGTGTCGCTTCCGGAGCCCTACGTGGTACCGGGTGGACGCTTCAACGAGATGTTCTATTGGGACAGCTACTTCACCATGCTGGGGCTGGCGCGCAGCGACCGCTTCGATCTGGTGCGTGATATGGTCGGCAATTTTGCCTGGCTGATTGATACCTACGGCTTCGTCCCCAATGGCACCAGAACCTATTTCCTGACCCGCAGCCAGCCGCCGTTCTTTGCCCCGATGGTGGCACTGCTGGCGGAGCACGACGGCGACGACGTCTATCGCCGCTACCTGCCCGAATTGTTGCGAGAACACGACTACTGGATGCGCGGCGCCGATGAGATCGGCCCCGGCGAGGCGCGCGAGCACGTGGTCGAGCTGGCCGACGGCACCCTGCTCAACCGCTACCACGGCAGCGAGAACTGGCCGCGGCCGGAGGCCTATGCCGCCGAACGGGAGCTGGCCGCGCGCAGCGACCGCCCGGCGCCCGAACTGTACGGGCATCTGCGAGCCGCCGCCGAAAGTGGCTGGGATTTCAGCTCGCGCTGGATGGCCGATGGCCAGCACCAGACCACCATCGAGACCCGCGATATCCTGCCGGTGGATCTCAACGCCCTGCTGTATCAGCTCGAGCGCACCCTGGCTCGGGCATGGCGGGTGCAAGGCGACGCTGCCCAGGCCGAGCGCTTCGAGGCGATGGCCGAGCGCCGCCAGAGCGCGATCAACCGGGTCTTCTGGCAGCAGGACGGGGGATACTACACCGACTACGACTGGCGGGAGGGGCGCCTGACCGATGCGATTTCCGCCGCCATGGTGTACCCGCTGGCGTTCGGTGTCGCCGACCCGGCCCGGGCTGATGCCACGGCTGCAACGGTGCGGCGCGAATTGCTGCGTGCCGGCGGCATGGTCACCACCACGCGTGATACCGGTGAGCAGTGGGACGCGCCCAATGGCTGGGCGCCGCTGCAGTGGCTGGCGGTTGCGGGGCTCGACCGTTACGGACACGAAGACCTGGCCGAAACCATCGCCCGTCGCTGGATCGAGACCAACCGCGAGGTCTACCGGCAGACCGGCAAACTGGTCGAGAAATACGACGTGGTCGACCCCGCCGTGGGGGGCGGCGGCGAATACGATGTCGTCGATGGGTTCGGCTGGACCAATGGCGTGCTGCTGGATCTGATCCATCGCTATCCGGCGACAGCCCATCGGTAGCAACCTGCGTGATGCTAGACGGCTGGAAATCCGGACCCCGAGGACCGTCGTATGGCGTCATTCCGCTCGGCAGCACCGGATACCAGCGGCGTACTCATCGAACGGCGATCAACCGGACGGGCCGTTCGATGCCCCGGCCACCGCGCTTCAAAAGCCGGTTGTCGCCGCCGAAGACGGTGGTGTCATCCAAAAAAATGAGGACCGAGTCCAGGCTGGGGACGACACGGGTCCTGCCGGTAGCGGTCACTACAGAACGGCGATGGCAAGGTCAGGGCGCTTCGTATCCGAGTGCTTTCATTACCCGTGCAGTGTCGTCTTCGTGCTCCTGCATCAGACGAGTGAGCTGCCCGGCATTCAGTGCGCGGATGCCGAACCCGGCTTGAGACATCGCCTGACGGAAAGCGTCGGAGTCGACCACGGCGAGTACGGCCGCTTCCCAGGTATCGACTGCTTCCTGCGGCATGCCCACTGGTCCGCCGAGCGCGCGCCAGGTACCGCCGTCGACGACTTCGTCCGCGATCTCACCGGCCAGTGGCACGTCTTCGAAGTTCTCGACCGGGGTCGGACTCAGCACCGTCAGAGCGCGCGCCATATCGGCGTCGATCATGGCGCCAGCCTCGGGCAGCGACGCGGTCAGAAAATCGACGCCCCCAGAGATTAGTTCCGATAAGCCGCTTGCCGCGCCCTGGCCGGGAATCCAGCGGATCTCGGCGACATCCACCCCTTCGTCCAGCAGAAAGCTCGCCATCGGTACGTCCCACACGCTTCCGCAGCCGCCAGCGCAGTGGATGGTGTACTCCGATGGCGACTCTCGCAGTGCGTCGATGGCCTCCTCGAGTGAGTCGAATGGCGAGTCCTTCGCGGTGATCAGTGCCGAGCTGTCGCCGTTGAAGCTGGCGATGGGCGTGAAGTCATCGACCGAGAAAGTAGCCTGGCCGGTGTAGTGATAGCCAGCGTAGGGAAACAGCAGCCCCACCGTGTAGCCGTCCGGTTTGGCATTCTTGATCGATGTGAGACCAACGACACCGCCGCCCTGGCCCTGGTTGATGATAGTGATTGGCTGACCCAGTTGCTTCTCGAGGCCTCGGGCCAGCAGGCGGGTCGTGGTATCGCCGCCTCCACCGGCCCCTGCCGGAACGATGATCGTCACGGGGCGCTCCGGGAAGTTCGCGGCGAATGTCGATGCGGAGAGCAGGCTCAAGGCAATAAAGGCGAGACAGGGTTTCATGATGGGTTCCTTTTGAGTTGTCGTGTCGGTTCATCGTCGCGCTGGTTTCAGCCGCCTTGACGGGTTCGGCCAGCACGACGATCCGGCGAGCGCCGTCGATCTGGACTCATGACTGTGGCGGTAGAATCTTTCCCGGATTGAGGATGTCGTTCGGATCCAGTGCCCTTTTCAGTTTTCGCATCAGTGCCACCCCGGTGTCGCCGAATTCTTCGGCCAGATACCGGCTCTTGCCGTAGCCGACACCGTGCTCCCCGGTACAGGTTCCGCCCAGCGCGATGGCGTGATGCGCCAGTTCCGAGGCGAGTTCGTCGGCCAGTGCGCGCTCCGCATCATCGTCGGGATCGATGAGATAGCTCATGTGGAAGTTGCCGTCGCCGACGTGGCCTAGGGCGACCGCCATGAAGGGCGCTCGCTTGGCCTGATGCTGGGCGAAGAGAATGCATTCGGTGAGGCGCGAAATCGGCACGCAGACATCGGTTCCCCAGATTCCGCCACCGGGACGACGCGACAGGATGGCGTAGTGGAATTCATGACGGGCCTGCCAGAGCTTGTTGCGCGCTTCGCGCGTGCTCGCCCAGCGGACGTCGGTACCACCGTTGTCGTGCGCCATGGCCGAGGCGAGCGCGGCCTGCTCCTCGACGCCCGCCTCGGTACCGTGGAAGTCGAAGAACAGCGTCGGCGCCACGACATAGTCCAGCCCGGCGAAGTCGTTGACGGTAGCCATGCCGACGTCGTCGATGAACTCGATGCGCGCCACCGGAATCCCCAGTTGGATGATCTCGGTAGCCGTGGTGATAGCGCTGGCGGTATCGGGAAACGCGCACACGGCGGCACTCTCTGCTTCGGGAATGCCGGCCAGGCGTACCGTCACTTCGGTGACGATACCGAGCGTGCCCTCGGAGCCCACGAAGAGCCGGGTCAGATCATAGCCAGCGGAAGACTTGCGTGCACGACTTGCTGTCCTCACGACGCTGCCGTCGGCGAGCACAACGGTAAGGTTGAGCACGTTCTCGCGCATGGTGCCGTAGCGAACGGCATTGGTTCCGGAGGCCCGGGTGGCGGCCATGCCGCCGAGAGTCGCGTCTGCCCCGGGGTCGACGGGAAAGAACAGCCCGGTGGCGCGCAGATACTGATTCAGCGTCTGGCGGGTGACGCCGGCTTGCACCGTGACGTCGAGGTCCTCTGCGCGCAGTTCGAGAATTTCGCTCATCCGGCTGAGATCGAGACAGACCCCACCATGAAGGGCGGCGGTATGGCCCTCCAGCGAAGTACCCGCGCCCATGGCGACTACTGCCACGTTCTCTATAGCCGCCAATTTGACGAGAGCGGCGACTTCCTCGGTCGACTCGGGATAGACGCCAACCTGAGGCGGAATAGAGGGATGCCAGCACTCGCCGCGGCCCATACGCTCGAGCTCGGAGGGACTAGTGCTGACCCGCTCGCCGACGATCTTGCGCAGGCGCTCGATGAAGTTGTCCGGCAGTGCAGTATGTCGAATCGATGGCATGTGGCTCATGAGGTTCCTTCCTGTAAGAGGCGTTGCGTTCAGTCCAGTCCGAACAGGCGGGGCAGATAGAGAACGGTCTCCGGCACGTAGGTGATGAGGAGCAGTGTGGCGACGGCGGAAAGCAGCAGCGGCCACATGGCGCCCACGATTTGACCAATGGGCATGCCGGTCACGATGGCACCGGTGAACAGGGCTGCGCCATAAGGCGGCGTGATCAGACCGATGACCAGGTTGAAGACCACGACGACGCCGAAATGGATGGGATCGACCCCCAGATCCACCACCAGCGGCATCAGCATGGGTACCACGATGAGAATCGCCGGCAGCATGTCCATCACCATGCCCCAGAGCAGCAAGAACACATTGATGATCAACAAAATGAGATAGCGGTTGTCGGTGAAACTGAAAATGAAGCTCGCGATCAGGTCCGGCACCCTCTCCGAGGCGAGCACCCAGGAGAACACCGCCGAGGCGCCGGAGAGCAGGAGCACCACGGCGGAGAGCACGGCGCTTCGAATCATCAGGAACAAGATCGTCAGCCAGTGAATCGCCCGGCCTTGGCGGATCAACAGCAGCAGAAACCCGTAGCCGACCGCCACGGCGGATGCCTCGGTGGGCGTGAAGACCCCTGACAGAATGCCTCCGAGGATGATGATCGGCATGGCCAGGAAGGGCAGCGATGAGGCAGTGACTTTCAAGAATTCACCGATGCTGATGCGCCGGTCCCTGACTGGCGTCATCCTGCGCGAGGAGCAGAAGACGACGATGGCCATGGCGACGGAGACCAGCGTGCCGGGTATGGCTCCGCCGACGAGCAGGCCGCCGATGGATGTGCCGGTGATGGCTCCCACCAGCACCATCGGGATCGATGGTGGAATGATCGCACCCTTGATCGAAGAGGCGACGGCGAGCGCGGTGCTGAATGCCCGCGTGAAGCCGTTCTTCTCCATCATCTTGACCTGCATCTTGCCCAGCCCGGCGATTTCGGAAATAGCCGATCCGGAGCAGCCTCCGAACAGCATCGAGGAGACGATGGTCACATAGCCCATGCCGCCGCGCGTGCGTCCAACCAGCGCGTTCGAGAAATTCATCATCTTGTCGGCGGTGCCGGAAACCACCATGAGGTCGCCGGCCAGCATGAAAAAGGGAATGGCAAGCAGCGTGAAATTGTCGATGCCGATGAAGAACTGCTGAACCACCAGAAAGAGCGGCAGATCCTGGACGACGAAAAACAGGATCGTGCTGGTCAGCATGGCGAACGACAGCGGAATGCCGATCGCCATCATGACGACGAAGCCGATGAGAAAGAGTGTCAGAGACATCAGACGACTCCCTCGATCTCGCCCAGTGCTTCGCGTCTATCGGGGCCGAAGTGCCGGCCGAACACCTGGAGGATCGACAGCCCCGCCCCCAGCGGGTAAGAGAGATAGACCCATAAGTAGGAGACACGCAGCGATGGCGTTCGCATGATGGATTCATCGATCGCCAACAGTGCCCCCTGGATCAGAATCACCAGCAGCGTGCCGATGACGATGGTATCTATCAACCACTCCAGTGTGATCTGCAGACGTGCCGGCAGAGCGGTAAGCAGAAAGGTCAGCCGAGGATGCTGCTGGAGCCGCAGGGCGATGGCGCTGCCGATCATCACCAGAGAAAACATCAGATAGCGCGACATCTCATCGCCCCAGAACACCGGAGCGTTGAACAAGTAGCGAGCGACGACCATCCAGATGACCAGAATCGACATCATCAGAAGTAGCGCGCCAGCGAGGGTGGCGGTGATCCAGAACACGACGCGATCACCATGTCCGAGAAAAGTCGTGAGTCGTTGCATGAGGAGACCTCGAAATCCGGCGAATGCGCCGCACTGGGAAAATCAGTCGTCGACCGAGTCGATAGTGTCAAAGCAGTCGTTCACGAACGCTTCTCCAGTCTCGTCGATCGCACACCGACTGGCCTGGGGGAGGGAACCTCGTGAAGGACCTCGAGCCGCTCGGGTGTCGATGTCCACCCTTCGCCGATCCGAGTCTCGAGCGCGAGCACGTCCTGCAGGGCGCTGATGCCGGCATGGGGAGGGTGGCCTCCGTCTGAGCCTCGTCCGCGGGCGGGCGAAGATCCTCGGGCAGAGGCTGATACCACTGCTCGTTGACGACCACGCCGGCGGTGGTCACGGCGATGGTCATGAGATGACCCGGGCGGGTCGGTTGGCCCTGCACCTGGTCGTGCTTTTGCTGCTGTATCACCACCAGGAGCGCTGGCCATCCACCACGCCTGTCTGCCGTGCGCTCTAGAGCGCACGGCAGACAGGCGTGGCCGCGTGAGAGGCGCCGAGGCCGCGTTCGGAGCGCCGACGAGAGCGAGTGGCAATGCAGGACTGAACGTCGCTTTCATGCGCTATGCCCCGGTAGTGAGGAAAACCGCAGTGGGCGGGCTCGGCTTGGGCCTTCACCGCGTCACGGTGCCTTGTCGAAGCTGTCCAGGTAGTCGAAGAATCCCTGGGCGAACTCGTCGCCGTACTCGTCGATCGCCCATTCGCGTAGAGGCTTGGCGGTGGCATCTCGAAACGCTTGGCGCTCCTCGGGCGAGAGCGCATAAATCGTCATACCCTCCTCCTCGAGCTGGTCGAGTGCCAGGACGTCCTGGGTCGCACCCACGCCGGCATAGGCCAGCGATGCCTCGGCATTGGCCTGATCGACGGCAGCGCGTAGATCATCGGGCAGCCCGGCGTACCATGCTTCGTTGACGAAAATCGCCGCGATGGTCATGAGATGGCCCGAGAGCGTGAGATGGTTCTGTACCTGATAGAACTTCTGCTGCTGGATGGTGGCTAGCGGGTTCTCCTCGCCGTCGACGACGCCGGTCTGTAATGCGCTGTAAAGTTCGAGAAAGGGGATCGGAGTGGGTGAGGCACCGAGCGCTCGCATCAACTCCTGGTGCGGCACGATCTCCTGGGTCCGCATTTTCAAACCCTGAATGTCCTCTGGGCGTTGAATGGGGGTATCCGCGGTAGTGAAGTTGCGAAAGCCGTATGGCTCGAAGCCGAGAATACGCACGCCAGTGGACTCGGCGACGTCGTCGAGCAGTTCGGCGATGAAGGGCTGGTGGGTGGAGAGCTTCTCGACCATGTCCGCGCGGGTGGCATAGAGAAATGGCAGGTCGATGATGCCAAGCTCGGGATAGTAGAGCGAGGCGAAGACACCCGATGAGAAACTCGCCACATCGATGGTGCCGCGACGGACCTGCTGGGCCATGGAGCGGGCGTCGCCCAGTTGGCCGTTGGGAAAGACATCGACCTCGATGCGCCCGCCGCTGAGACGCTCCAGCGCCTCCTCGAATACGTAGGCATGTGCGGCGGCGGCGTTGGCGGCTGGTTGGTCCACGTCGGCGAAGGAGTATTTGAGCGTATATTCCTGCGCCTTTGCGGCGCCACAGCTCAGGCCCAGGGCCAAGGCGAGGGTTACCGTTATCGTTTTCATGTACAAAGTCCCCGAGTGGTTCGTGGGTGATGCCGCTCGCCGGCCTGGTGATGAACCCTGCGAGCCTTCTACCTGGATTCTTGCGGTAACGCGCCTCCAGTGAGAGTGCGAGGCGCCTTCAGCTCGAGTGCCTGGTCAGCGAGTCGTGCAGCGCTTCCAGCCAGAGCGATACCGCGACGGCGCCGCCATCCGGCGTACCCAGGGCTCGTTCGCCGAGATAGGCCGCGCGACCGAAGGCCGGCAGCATCCCGGCAGTGGCTTTGGCGCCTTCTCGAGCTGCTGTCACCGCTTGGTCGATTGCAGACAGGGCGTCCTCGCCCCTGGCTATCGCTGTCGCGAAGGCATCACTGGCGGGAGCCAGCGCATCCACCATGGTTCGGTCACCGGGCCCGGCACCGCCGATCTCCGAGATGATCCGCTGCGCTGCGACCAGCGCTGCCGACCAGTCCTCCGCTTTCGCACTCTCCTCCGGCAGCACCTGTGCGGCACGTAACAGTGCCGTGGCGTAGAAGGGGCCGGAGCTGCCTGCGATGGCCCGGCGCAGCGTATCCCCGGCGGCGGCGAGACAGACTTTGGGCGAGGCGAAGACTGCGTCTGGCAGATCGCGCAGGGCTTGGGCGCCTCGCGTCATGCTCGCACCCAGGTCGCCGTCGCCGGTGGCGGCATCGAGCCGGGTGAGGTGGGATTCGTTTGCTATCAGGCAAGTGGCGACGTCGAGCACGGCGCGCTGGAGTACAGGATCCGGTTCACCACGGGTTGCCGATGCGCGGGCTGTCGTCGGTGCGGCTGACAACGATCGCGTATGGCGCGCCTCGGCGACGGTGGCCGCGCGTGGCCAGATGCGTACCTCGGTGGCTGCGTCGAGTTGTTCGACCCGGGTATCGTCAAGTGGCAGCAAGGTAAGCGAGCAACCGGCCATTTCGAGCGCGGTCATGAAGTTGCCGCTCCACAGCCGCTCGACGCGCAGCCCGCGTTCGCGCAGCTTGGCGATGGCGCGCCGAGCCACGATCGCCAGTTCCATCGGTGGCGTGGCACCTAGGCCATTGACCAGCAGTCCGACACGCTTGCTCGAGTCGTCGAAGTGGCCCAGCAGCGTGTCGAGTATCTCGTCGACGATGGCGTCCGCCGTCATCAGTTCGGCCTTGCGGACGCCCTTTTCGCCGTGGATACCCAGGCCGAATTCGATCTCCCGCTCACCGAGTGAGAAACCCGCCTGGCCTGCGGTGGGTACGATGCACGAGCCCAGGGCGATACCCATGGTGACGAGCGATGCGGCTGCCTCGCGAGCCTGGCTCGTTACCCGCTCGAGCGAGTCGCCGCGGGCCGCACTGGCACCGGCGATCTTGTGAACCAGCACCGTACCGGCCAGGCCCCTGCTGCGATCGGCGGGTAGCGTCTCGCGTAATGCGACATCGTCGGCGACCATCACCACTTCCGTGGGGATGCCCTCGGCGCTGGCGAGTTCGGCCGCCAGGGTGAAGTTGAGCCGGTCGCCGGTGTAGTTCTTGACCACCAGCAGTGCCCCTCTTGGACCCGCCGTGGCCCGGATGGCGGCATGAACCGCGTCAACGCTTGGGGAGGTGAATACGTCGCCGGCGACGGCGGCAGAGAGCATGCCAGCGCCGACGAAGCCGGCGTGGGCCGGCTCATGGCCGCTGCCGCCGCCGGAGATGACAGCCACCGGTCTCGCGTCCGGCGAGTCGGGCAGGTCCGAGCGCACGACCACGTTCTCGCCTTCGAGCAGGGCAATCGTCGGATTGGTATCTGCTAGTCCCTCGAGCAGTTCGTGTACCACATCTCGCGGATCGTTGATTAGCTTCTTCACTGCCATCTCCATTTTCAATTCCGTTATACGGAATACTTTGGTGTTGGATAAGTCAATATCCACTTTATGCTGATATCTCTCCGTTTGTGGCCAGATCGAAAATAAAAATGGAACTTTAAGACATTGGTTACGTTGATAGCCGGCTATGAACGTGCGATCTTGCTTTCATTCAGGAGGGACACGATGAACGATATTCCAAGGTCGGCCATACAGGACGGCCGCGATGCCGGTGCCAAATCGTTCTACAAGATGGCGAAAGTGCTCGATTGTTTTTCGCGTTCGAAAGGACACTTGTCGATTACGGACATGGTCGAGATGACCGGGCTGCCGAGAACGACTATTCACCGCATCGTGGCGTCTCTGCGCGAGATTGGCATGATCGATCAGGACCATCGCCGAGGTGACTACCGCCTTGGGCTGAGAATGTTCTATTACGGCAGTGCAGTACTCGCCAATCTGGATCTTGACCGTCACGCGAGGCCTCACGTGCTCGAGCTCCATCAGATCACTGGAGATATCGTGCATCTGCATATGTTCGACGGTAGCCAGATGGTCTGCATCGAGCGCGAGGAGATGGGCGATGCTCGCCTGACAACGCTGACCACCATCGAGGCCGCGCCGGTCCACTGCACTAGCGTTGGCAAAGCGTTCCTGGCTTTTCAAAGCGAGGCCCTGATCGAACGTATCGTCGAGGAGGAGGGGCTGGAGCGCAGAACGGAACATACCTTGGTCGAGATGTCTGCACTCCGCGAAGATCTGCAGCGTATTCGTGAGCGTGGCTTCTCCCGTGACGACGAGGAGAACGAGCTCGACGTGCGCTGTGTCGGTGCACCTATCCGAGACAGTCGAGGACGGGTGTTCGCCTCCATCAGTGTTTCAGGCCCGGCCAGTCGGCTGCCACTCGCTCGTCAGGACGGTTTGGCTCCGACCGTCATACGCACTGCCGACGCCATCTCGCGCGAACTGGGCTGGGCGGGAAAGCCGTAAGTCGGCGTCAAGAATTGAGAGGGGGAAGGTGAGTCTATAATCCGAATTGCGGATTGATAGTGTTTTTTTAAAGCGTATTTTCCATGGTAGGTGGCGCTGGGACCCAAAGACAGATTGAACCAGCGTCTTGGCTTCTCACCATGGAGACTGCGTTATGCGGGTACATGACATCATATTGGGGCCAGCAGTGGTTCTGGCGGGGGTTGGGCTCTGTGTCTGGGCCACCGCACTGCCGCAACCTCAAGGCTTTGCCTACGGCCCTAATCTCTTTCCTACGCTCACCGGCAGTGGTCTCGCACTGGCAGGGCTCTCCATACTTTTCGCCGGTATCAAGAAGCGACGTATGGGACCGCTGTTCGAGCGACCCGATTGGTCGAAGCGCTGGCGACTCGCGATCAATTTCTGGTTGATCCCCGTGGCCATCATTGCATACGTACTACTGGTGGAGCCGCTGGGCTTTCTCATCACCGCGACTCTATTGCTGTTCGCCCTGATGACCGCCAATCGGGTGCATCCGCGACGCTCGGCAGTCGTCGCGTTGATCATCGCCCTGGCTATCAACTTGCTGTTCGCCTCGATATTGCACGTGCCGTTGCCTTGGGGACCGCTGACTGCGGTGTCGGGGTGGTTGATATGGTGATGTTCTATTCCGTGCTATCGCAGTTGACCGATGGCTATCTGTTGCTGGTGATTCTCCTGTCTGCTGCCTATGGGCTAATCATCGGCGCCATACCTGGGTTGACCGCATTGATGGCCAGTGCGCTGTTGGTGCCATTTGTCATCTTCATGCAGCCGATACCCGCGGTCGCTGCCATTATCACCGCGTCGGCCATGGCGATATTCGCCGGCGACATTCCCGGGGCGCTGCTGCGCATGCCCGGTACGCCAGCATCCGCGGCCTACACCAACGAGGCCAATGGCATGGTCCACCGAGGCAAGGGCGCTGTGGCCCTGGGTGCCGGTCTGATTGCCTCTTCACTGGGTGGTCTGATCAGCGCGCTGGTGCTCTCCTTGGCAGCGCCATCACTGGCCAAGATCGCTCTGATATTCAGCTCCGTCGAATATTTTTGGCTGGGCGTACTTGGGCTCAGCTGTGCGACTTTCGTATCCGGCGGCTCTCTGGCCAAGGGGTTGGTGTCACTGTTTCTGGGACTGTCGCTGGCAACGGTAGGCATGGACCCAGTCAGCGGCATTCCGCGGTTCTCGCTCGGATCTCCGGACCTGCTGGGTGGTTTTGGGCTGATCCCCGTGCTGATCGGCCTGTTCGCTGTTTCCGAACTGCTACGTAATGCGGCCAACCCGCCCCGAGCCGAGGCGTTACCTAGCATCAGCGGGCCGATACTCGTCCCAAGCCTCATAAATCTATGGCGACACCGGTTAGGCACGCTGCGCGGTGGCTCGATCGGTACATTGGTCGGTGCTCTGCCGGGCGCAGGGTCGGACATAGCCGCCTGGATCTCCTATGCGGTTGCACGCCGAGGAAGCCGGAAGGGGCGGCGGGAGGACGATATAGGAGCGTCGGAGCGGATTATGTCGGCCAGCGCGGCCAATAACGCGAGTCTCGGTGGGGCTTACATTCCGGCCACGGTCTTCGGCATACCCGGTGACGCCATCACCGCGATCGTCATATCGGTCATGTTCATCAAAGGCATCAACCCTGGCCCGACGCTGTTTCTGAATCAGCCGGAGGTCATCTACACGATCTTCGGGATCTTCTTTATTGCCAACTTGGCACTGATTCCTCTCGGCATCCTATGTATTCGAGGCTTCGGTTACATCCTTCGGTTGCCGCGCGCGTATGTCTCAGCCGTGGTGTTGATGTTCTGCATTCTGGGGGCGTTCTCGGTCGAGAACACGCTGTTCTCGGTAGGGCTTATCGCGCTCTTCGGCTTGCTCGGCTACGTCATGGAATCCAACGAAATACCGCTGGCACCGGCGATTCTCGGCCTGATCCTGGGGCCGATGATCGAGGAAACGTTCATGACGACAATGCTCAAGTCGCAGGGAGATCTGAGCATCTTCTTCGATCGCGAGATCGGTGCTGTGCTGGGTATTGTCACTATCGCGGTATGGGCGGGAGTCGTGCTGCTGCAAATTTGGCCTAAAAGGAAACTTAAGTCGAAACCCACCGAATGATATTCCGAATTTCGGAATTATACGATAGTTCAATTTCTATTAATCGATAAAAATGGAAGTATGGACCCGGTAGTTTGATAAGCGACCAAGGGGGCCGGCGCGAATCTCCAAGGGCCTCTAGCGACGGGGTGTCGAGTGAAGCTGGGCCGTGGAATAAAGGAGAGGCATCGAATGAAAACGACCATGCTGATGATTGCGATGATGGCTGGCAGTGCGTGGGTATCCTCGGCGCAAGCGCAGGATGCCTGGCCAACCCGGCCCGTACAGATGGTCGTGATCGCCGGGGCCGGTGGCGGCAGCGATTACGTCTTCCGGTTGCTTTCCCGTGAACTGGAGAAAAATACGGGGCAGGCGTTCAGTGTGGTCAATCAGGCTCAGGGCGGTGGCGTTGTCGGCATGACGACCTATACCAACGCGGAGCCCGATGGCTACACACTCGGCCAGATGTCGCCTTTTGCTCAGTATCGCGTACTAGGGCAGGCCGATTTCACCAGCGAGAGCTTCACTCCCATCGCGCTGGTGAACATGGATCCGGCCGCAGTTCACGTCGCTGCTGATTCCAATCTCGAATCGTTACAAGACATCGTCGACGCACTCAAAGCCGATCCCACCAGCTTGACGATTTCCTGCGGCGGTACGTGCAACGCCAGCTGGGACATTCCTTTCGTTTCTCTGATGCTCGACGAGGGGGTCGATGTCACTCAGCTCAATCTGGTGCCGGCCAAGGGGGCCGCGGCAGGGCTACAGGAGCTGACCTCCGGCGGTATGGACGTCGTCTTGTCGTCGCTACCTGAGACCGACTCGTTGCGCGAAGCTGGGTTAGTCGAAAACGTTGCCGTATTCGCCGAGCAGCGCCTGGATCGCTACCCGGACGTCCCGACCGTCGAGGAGGCCGTCGGTGAGCCGGTGACCGGCGGGACTTGGCGCGGCGTCGCTGGGCCGGCGGGCATGTCACCGGCGCTGGTAGAGGCCATCGAGGCGCAGGTGAAAGCTGCCTTCGATGCCGAGGCTTTTCAGCAGGGTATGAGAGATCGGGGTTTTGGTCCGGTATGGATGAATGCCGAAGAACTCGGTGACTTCATGGCCGAACATGAACAGCAAACTGAGCGCGTGCTCGGCGAGTTGCGGCAATAATGCCCGCCAGATCGCGACTGAGTCGGCGATCGGTTTACATCACTCCATTGATAGGGACTCCGCTATGAAACACGAGCTTGAAGGTATCATTCCGCCACTGGTCTCGCCGTTCAAAGAGGACGAGACGCTGGATGAAGAGGCGCTGCGCGATAACATCCGCTTCATGCTGAAGAAGAAAGTCCACGGTATCTGCTTGGGGGGTAGTACGGGGGAGGGGCATACGCTATCCGTCGAGGAGCTTGCGCGCTCCATCGAGATCGCTTGCGAGGAGATCGACGGTAAAATCCCGGTTGTCGCGGGGATCATCGCCAATAGCACACGTGATGCGATCGCGGCGGCCAAGGCCGTTTCGAAGTTCGATGTCGCCGCGCTGCAGATTACCCCGGTGCATTATGTCTTCAAGCCCACTGAGGATGCTACCTACGCACACTTCGAGCGTTTGACTCGTGAAGTCGATATCCCCGTCATCATCTATAATGTAGTGCCTTGGAACTATCTCTCGCCCCAGCTATTGGTACGGATCATGAAGGGCCTGCCCCAGGTCATCGGGGTCAAGCAGAGCGCCGGCGATCTCAAATTGATGGCTGATCTGATGCTGAGCGTGCCCGAAGGCCGTCGAGTGTTCACGGCAGTCGATGCGCTACTCTACCCGTCTTTCGCCATTGGTTCCCACGGCACGATAGCAGCCAATCCTGCAGCGGTGCCCGGGGTCTGCGTAACGCTCTGGAATGCCGTCAAGGCAGGGGATCACAAGCTCGCCAGAGAGGTTCACGAAGCGCTGCTAGCGTTCTGGAATACGATCTTCGCCGACAATTTGCCTGCCAACGTCAAGTACGTGCTGAGCAAGCAAGGTGTGCAGACCGGGCGGCCGCGTATGCCGATGCCGCCAACGAGCGCGGAGCAGGCCGCCGCCATCGATGCTGAACTCGATAACGTCCTTCGCTTCGATCAAACCTGAGACCGACGCCGCTGAGAAGCTCTCGCCGACCATGGCCAGGGCGATCGCCGACGGCGCCTTGTAGCCCGCCCGGCGGGCGTCGTCGCCCCTGCTGTCGCAACGCCCCGATTCCGGATCGGGGCGTTTTGCATTCGGAAGGCCCCGGCTGGCCGGCGCGATGACCGCCACTGATCACCACTGCCACGAGGTTCGACGCCGGCGCCCAGGGCGTGTGCCGACGTCGATCATCCGCGACGCGCGACGAGTTTCACCCCGACACTTCCCGATCGAGGCCAGACTCGAAAATGACCCTGTATGGTCATGGAAACATAAATTAGATTTTACTAATCTTATGCTAAAGTAGAAACTGACACTAATAAGAGTAGTTGAAAGTCAGTCTAACGATAAAGGAAATCAGACCGAGACGGCGGGAGAGAGGAGTCTTTCCGTCCAAACTGCCTTACGTCAGGGGATCGCATGAAACCGTCGACAGAATTGGTTCAAGTCAAAGAATACCGAATTCACGTAGAACAGTATCGCCGCGAGGGAAACCGCAAGAGCATCATCTTGATCAACGGGGCGCTGGCCACGACCGGCTCGTTCAATCACTGCGTGAAATACCTGCGCGATGATCTGGATATCATCTTGTTCGATCTGCCTTTCACGGGGCAGTCCCGTCCACACAACCCGGCAGGGGGGGTCGTCACCAAGGATGAGGAAGTCGAGATCCTGCTGGCCTTGATCGATCGTTACCAGCCCCAGTCGATGTTGTCCGTCTCCTGGGGCGGCTACGCCGCGATGATGGCTCTGGCCCGCCGTCCGCCTTCCATCGAGCGTGCGGTCGTGGCTTCATTCTCCAGCCATCTCAACGAGCCCATGCGCAATTATGTCTCGAAGGCACGCGATCTGGTGATGGACGAGCGCTTCGGGGATGTGGCCAAACTGATGAACGATGAGGTGGGACGCTACCTGCCGAAGCTGCTCAAGCACGTCAATCATCGGCATCTCTCGTCGCTGGATAGTCGTGAATACCACCAGGCCTGTTTTCACATCGAGCAGATCCTGTCGCTGGACGATGAGGACTACACTGACCTCTATCGGAAAATCGACGTGCCGATCCTGTTTATCAACGGTGAGCTGGACGAACATACGTCGCCGGAAGCGGTGCGTGAACTGGGCAATTACATCGACGGCAGCCGATTTTGCACGCTACCCGATGCCGGGCATTTTCTCGATCTGGAGAATCGGAGCGCGCGACGACGAATGCAGCGGGTGTTGAAGGATTTCCTGATGCCGGCCATCTGCGATTCCGATGACCCAACCTCCTACCATGGTGCTCGATTCGATGTCGTCGACCATGACATGTCTTGTGTTCGCAAGTCACCGGTATCATCCCGCTTGCCGAGACAAAGCGTGGAGGGTTGATATCACCGGCCAGGGAAGCCCGGGCGGCCGGGCAGGCCGTTCGACGCGGATGTCGGCGATCGCCGTTCGGTCAGTTCGAGTATGCGCGTGCCGTTCCGGCCGCTGCGCTTGACGTCGTAAAGTGCCACGTCCCCGTGGCCGATCAGGGCTTCGAGATCGTCGGGTGGCCGCTCGAAGCGCGTGGCGCCGATGCTCAGCGCCACTCCATCAGCAGATAGAGCGCGGCGGCGGCCGAGATGGCGATGGTCAGGGTCAATATCGTGGCAGGGTCGAACGCCATGTTCGTGTCGATCCGTCTAAGTCCTGGCAGAAACGGTTTGCCGTCATGGCGTCTTCGGAAAATCGTGCGCTGGCGGCAGACGAGCGGTCATCGTCCATCCAGCGATTATCGGCGATAGCATCGATTTCTTGAACCGCTTGCGATCTCGCGCCGCAGCGGCGTGTCGGGCGTCGAGACTGGCCCGAATCAGGCGCTGGTGATGCTCGACAGCCCCCGGCCCTCGCCGGTCACCACGCGCCGGATACCGACTCGCTTCATTCAGAGGCGTCCGGAGCCAGCAAATGATCCAGCCGGCTACCGGCGGCCAGCGGCTGTTGGCCATCCTTGGCGAACGCTTCCCCGTCGAGTTCACCCACGAGCGTCAGCGTATCTGCTTCCCGGCGTAGTGCGGTGCCCTCGCGCAGCGCGACGACCAGCGCCTTGGGGTTGAGCGCCAGATATTCCGCCAGACGTTCCTCGCGACTCTCGCCGTTGTGGCCGGCGGGCTTGCCGGACAGGAAGTGCGGGTTGAGCTGGAACGGCACCAGGCCGAGCGTGACGAAGCTCGGCGGCTCGACGATCGGCATGTCGTTGGTGGTGCAGAGTGTTGGCCCGGCGATGTTGGAACCGGCACTCCAGCCGATATAAGGCGTGCCCGCCTCGACACGCTCGCGGAGGATGCCCAGCAGGTCGGCCTCGTAGAGCCGTTTGACCAGCGCGAAGGTATTGCCGCCGCCGACGGCGATCGCTTGGGCTTCGCGCACGGCGCTCTTGGAATCCGGCGCCTGATGAATACCGTCGACCTCGAGCCCGATGGCCGCGAATGCCGGGCGCACCTGTTCGAGATAGGCATCGAAGGTCTTGCCCACGCCGGCAAAGGGGATGAAGAGCACACGCTCGATGGATATCGGATTGGCTTCGAGGAAATCGGCCATCAGCGGTTGAGCGTGATCGAGATAGCCGGTGGTGCCGGCGCGAGAACTGCTTAGTAGCAGCAGGCGTGACATTGGAAGACTCCTCGGCGCCAAGGGCGCCTTTATCGGATCTATTTCGAGCCCAGTTTCAGGGTCGAGGAGAAGAAGCTGTAGAGTGCCGAGCCGGTGATGAAGCCGGCACCCAGGACATAGAGCTTGTGGCTGCCGGTCTCGCCGAAGCGCTGGACCACGATCCAGCGCACCAGCAGGGCGAGGTAGATCACGATGCCGGCGATGGGCGAGGTGATCAACAGCCCGGTCGCCAGCAGTACGCCGATCTGACGTGACACGCCGCCGGCGAACTGAATGATGGCACCGACGACACCCCAGATCAGCAGCTGCCTGGCGACGTCGAGGCTGGCACCGGCGTCGATGGTGGCGACGTAGACGCGCGCCACCGGTGGTACCAGATCGGCGGCGAAGTAAGCCTGGAACGCGAACGCCACGATCACGATCGCCACGCCGAAGCTGAACAGCTCGGCGAAGTACTGCTGGCGGCGACCATCCATCTCGTATTCAAGATCGCTGCCTTCGTCACGGATGGTCCAGCCCGCCTTGAGGTCATAGGCCATGTCGGCAAACGCCGGGCCGGTCGCGACGGTGAAGGCGACCAGAATGCCGAGTGCGGTGGTTGGAAAACCCAATAGCATGCCGATGACCAGGAAGATCAACGCCGTGGCGAACGACGGAAACCAGCCCGAGTGCATCGCCGCGATGCCCACGATCAACTCCGATGCCATCGCGGCCAGCGCAGCGAACACCAGCCAGCCGATCAGCATGCCGATTGACATGCCTGTATAGATGCCGGTACCCAGCGCCAGAATCAGCGCGATGACCAGATAGGCGCCGAAGCCGCTCAGCATGGCGGTGCGCATCTGCAGGGCCGATCGGGTCGGGCGCTGGGTCGATTCGCCATCGGCCTCGCTCTGGCGGCGGTCACGCCGCATCAGCAGCAGGATCTGGATCAGCGCCACCAGGCCTGCGCCGATCATGATCCCGTGGGGGATGTAGGCGGTGCTGATATCGAAGCCGAACAGCGTTTCGGAGTAGCCGCGCAGGATCAGGCCCGCGCCCAGCGCACACATCGCGAAGACATTGGCGATCCAGGCGATACCGAACATGTCCGCGGGAATGCCGAACGCCTTGCCGACCACGCCGCCCACCATGCCGACCAGCAGTAGCAGCGCGTTACGTCCCTTGTTGGCGGCGGCCTTGAGCGCTTCCGCCGTGGCCAGCCCCGGCGGCCAGGCCGCGCGGGCCGAGAAGACCTTGCTGTCGAAGGAGAAATAGAGGATTGAGGCGTCGGTGATCACCGCCAGCGCCGCCCCGATCAGCATTGGCACCAGCATCCCGGATTCGCCCATCAGAAACGGGATCGCCAGCGGCAGCAGCAGGCCGTTGGCCGCCGAGAAGGTGGCACCGGATATTGTCGTCTGTACCAGCGTCTGACTCTCCAGCGAACGGTAGCGGCGGAACAGCCGCAGTGGAATGTAGGAGAGCAGGATCGCGATCAGCGCACCGATGATCGAGGTATTGGGTGTGATGCCGACGCGGGTGATCAGCTCCATGCCGATGATCGCCCCCAGTACGCAGACGATGACGTTGACCACCATCTGGCCTGGTGCGAAGAAGCGTGGATGGCGGTGTTTTCCCTGAGTGCCGCTGGTGCCGGGCGTGGCCGGCGATGTGGTGTCGTTCATGTCGTTATCGCGCTCATTGTTGTGTTCGATGCTTTCAGACGGCCAGCAGCAGATTGGCCGCGCCGAAGACGAGCTGCCTGGGCGTGACGGTGCGCTTGCCGGAGAGTGCTGCGATGCGTCGCCGATGGGCCAGCGTGTATCCCATGCAGTCCAGGTAGAGCAGGTCGCCGTGCATCTCGGCGGCTTGCCTCGCGGCCCGCTCCAGTTCGGCGGGATCACCGTAGGGTGAAGCGCTGAGCGTTTCGACGCTGAATCCTGCCGCTTCCCAACGCGTTCGGGTGTTCGCCATTTGCCGCGGCTCCGGGCTCATCACCAGCAGTCGTCCACCGGGGAACAGCGCCTGAATGCCATGGCGTACCAGTCGTTTCGGCGACAGCACCGGCAGGCCCAGATGGCGATAATCCGGCAACTCACCGGTGCACAGCACTACGATGGCGTCGACGCCGTCGTCGCTTGCCATGATGCGGATCGCTGTGTCCAGCAGCGGCTCCAGATCGGGTTCGGCGATGGTGACCTGGCGGCCATCCCGCATTCGCGAGACCAGTACCTGCGGTTGGTCGCTCACCGGATAGCGGTTCTCGATCTGCTCCAGCGTCAGCGCATCCAGCGCGCCGCGTTCGAGACACTCGATGCTCGCATCAAGCAGCGTGGCGAGGTCGTCGTGCAGATCGCTGCGCGGCGACTGGCCGATGGTGACGATACCGAGCCGCGCTCTGCAGGCTGCGTCGCTCATCCCCGCGCGCCACCCTGCTGGAAACGGGTCTGATCGCCGTATAACTCGATCAGCCGCGAAAATTCGTCGGCATCGAAGAACTGGCAGATGCCGGCGGTAAAGTCCTTGGCCACTTCGACGGCGAAACGCGCGGCCTGCTCGATATCCACCTCGTGACTGGCACCGGTGGCACAGCCCGCAACAGCGATTTCGGCGGCCAGCGCCACGCCGATCACCGGTGCCGAGGTGGCGACAGCGGGCTGCAGAATGCTGTTGAGATGATGCAGGCCATTGCCGTAGGGCGTGATGTCCTGCTGGGTCAGCGCGAACACTTCCGGCAGGCGGCCGGTGACACGGGACAGGATATCCATCAGGTCTTCGCTGGTACGCAGGATGTAGCCCTGCTTGACGGTCGGTGATATCGCCACGCCACGCACGTTGATGATGCGATTGCCCTTGGTGGTGTCGATGGAGACGATGGCGTCCATGGCGGCATCGATCTCGTGCCCCCAGGTGTCCTCGAAGCTGATCGGTGAATCCATGAACGGCACCGGATGGTGTTCACGGGTCGGCGCGTCTGGGCAGATGTGCGTTGTCACGATCACGTCGCCGGCGAGCCGGTCACCGTTTGCGGCCATACCGATCAGCTTTGCCGCCGCCGCCGTGGCGGCCAGTGCGCCATCACCGTCGGAGACATAACCGGTGATCTCCGGACGCGCGCCGACCCCTCCGAGCCGACCGATCACGCCCAGTGTCGGCGCGTCGCCGCCGGTCTGCTTGCCGCGATTGCCTGCGATCGTCACATGCAGGAAGTCGGAAGCGCCTTTGTCGGAGGTGACGCGGGTGACCTTGATCGCTTCCGGCATCGCACCGCACGCGACTAGGTACGCCTTGACGCGATCCCCCGAGGCGCCGGGGCTGTCGAGGATTTCGTGGAGATCGATGACTTGCTTGAGCATGTTGCGCCCTTGAATGCCAAGGAGGGATTTTGGGTGTAGAAGCAGAATACGTGGCGCAATTAATCGGATAAATTCGAATGAAGAATGGATTGATTGGATATCCCGATGAATAATGTAACCGCACGTCAGCTCGAGGCGCTAATCGCCGTTGCCGACCTCGGCAGCTTCACCGAAGCCGCTGAAAAGCTTCACCTTTCTCAGCCTTCGCTAAGTCACTTGATTCGCCAGCTCGAGGACATTCTCGGCGTGAGGCTGTTCGAGCGGACCACGCGAAAAGTGCGACTTGCCGCCGCGGGGCAGGAGTTTCTACCGGTGGCGGAGCGGGTGCTTGCAAGGCTGGAGAGGGGCATGCAAGACATGCGCGCACTCGCCAGTGGCCAGCGGGGCCGCCTCAGCTTCGCGGCCCTGCTCACCGTTGGCGGTAGCCTGGTCCCTGCCGCCATGGCCTCGTTTCAGGCGCGCTATCCCGATATCGTGCTGGAGTATCTGGAGGAGAGCGACGAGCCGATCTATCAGCAGGTAATGGCCGGGGATGTCGACTTCGGCGTCAGCGTGGCGCCAACCGCCGTCGACGAGGTGGATTTCCAACCGATCTACAAGGATTACCTCTACTTCGTCTGTTCGCCGCGCCATCCCCTAGCCGGCGCTTCCGAAGTGAGCTGGCAGCAGATCGTCGAGTGGCCGTTCATCGCCATGAAGACCCGGACCAGCATGCGGCGTCTGACCGAGAAGGGGTTCGCCATGACTGGCAGGCCGATGCTGCCGGTACAGGTCGCCGCCTATCAGTCGACCATTCTTGGCATGGTCGCCAACGATATCGGCGTCAGTGCGCTGCCGTCGTCGCTCAAGATGATGTTTCGCCGTGACGATGTCTGCCTGATTCCGATCCGGGAAAGGCTTTATCGTGACATCGGCGTGCTGACGTCTCGCCGCCGTGAGCTGACGCCGGCGGCGGAGCGTTTCATTGAGGTGTTGAAGGAGGTCGTCGAGGCGAATCGCTCGCTGTTACCGAGTCCGGAGTGAAGGCCGGGGGATGAGGGGAGAAGGATGAGCGCATGCCAGCGCGACCCTCTCGATGACGCGGGAGATGGCGCAGGTGTGGGAGGTCTCGAACCGCTGGTTGGCACCGGTCCGATCCCAGATCATCGCCAGACTGATATCTCGTTTGTCCCCGAGAATCCGATGACGCGTATGGCAGAGGAACGGACAAGGATCCCGAGCGACCGGGGCCGCTCGGGTGGCGCCACACGCCATCACCAGTGGTAACGCACTTTGGCGAAGATCTCGCGCCCCTGGTTGTAGTAGTCCGCGGTGCCGGATCCGACGACGTGCTGTTCGTCCAGCAGGTTGGTGACGTTGACGCTGAAGTCGGTGTTGGGCAGGAGCTCGTAGTCGAAGGCTGCATCGAACAGAGTCGCCGCTTCGCTCTTGGCGTCGTTGGCAGCATTGAAGTAGTAGGTGCCGGTGTAGCGGGCGCCCAGGCCGAAGCTCATGTCGAGGTCGGGCAAGGTGTAGTAGCCCCACAGCATGGCGCTGTGTCTAGGCGCGATCTGAATGTCGTTGCCGTCGATCGGGGTCACGACGCCGCTGACGGTGATCGAGCCCTCTTCCACCTCTGGCTGCATGTAGGTGTAGCCGCCGATCACGCTGAGGTTATCGGTGACTTCGGCCTTGATCTCGAGGTCGAGTCCACGCACTCGGTATTCGCCGACTGTCTGCTGGTCGATGGTGCCGTCGTCCTGGGTGACGGCGATGCCGACGTCCTCCCGAGTCAGGTCATAAATCGCGGCGGAGAATAGCGCGTCGGTCCATAGTGGTGAATATTTCACGCCGACTTCGTACTGCTTGCCGCGCTCCGGTGTGACCCCGATGGTGGGCGGTGCCACCGATTCCACGTAGCTCACGTAGGTGGAGACTTCCGGATTGATGATGTAGGTCAGGGCACCGCGCCAGGTGGTTTCCGAGATGTCGTCAGAGTCGCTGGTGCCGGTGAGGTAATCGGTGCTGGAGAGATCGAGATCGTCGTTACGCACGCCGGCCGTGACCACGAAGGTGTCGTAGAACGAGAAGTTCTGCTGCAGGAAGACGGCGCGGGTGTCGTACTCCTGCTTTTCGTGGTCGTACGGCGTCAGCGAGGCGGGCGCGCCGCTGTAGACGGGATCGTCGATGTCGATCGGCGTGCCAGCGGCGTAGACGGAGTACCCGGTGGACTCGCCGTCGCGGAACTCGACGCCGGCCACGGTGTTGCTGTCGACTTCGCCGAGGTCGGCATCGTACTGCAGCATGGCATTGCCGATCAGCTCCTCGGCGTCCGTGTCCGAGCCGATATAGCCTCGGTCCACTTCGCTGCCGACGCGGCCTGCGCTATCGGTCAGATAGACATAACCGTAATCGTCGGTCAGGTCGCTGTAGCGCACGTTGCCACGGAAGATGAGACCGTTGTCAAAGTCATGCGTGAACAGACCGGTGACATTGGTGCGCTCGACATCGTGGTAGTTGTAGTCGGGCTCGCCGAAGAAATCGCTGCGGTCATATTCGCGATCGAACGGGTAGCCGCCGCTGTTGGCGGTGCCGTCGCGGTTGAGATAGTCGAAGATGAGCGTGGCCGAGGTTCGGTCGGTTGGCTCCCAGGTCACTCCGCCCATGATGAACTGATCGTCGTCATCCGAATGGTCGTACTCGTAGCTGCTGTCCTTGGCCTTGCCGGTGAGTCGCCAGGCCACGGTGTTGCCGTCGCCAAGGGTGTCACCGATATCCAGTCCCACTTCCTGATGGTCGAACGAGCCAAAGCCCAGGTAACCCTCGCCGAAGGACTCGAAGCGAGGACGTTTGCTGACGAAATTGACCGAGCCGCCCGGATCGGCGGGGCCGAACAGCGTCGAGTTGGCGCCACGCAGGACCTCGATACGCTCGTAGGCGTAAGGGTCTTCACGCACGCCGCGCATGGAGCCAAGCGTCATTCCATCGCGATAGGTCGTGGCCTGGAAGCCGCGAATCGTGAAGTAGTCGTTGCGATCGTCAGTGGCGTAGTAGCCGGTCACCACGCCAGGCGTGTACTGCAGCACTTCCTCGGTGGTCTTGGCGTTGCGCTGCTCGATCTCTTTCTCGGTGATCACCGACACCGAAGCCGGGGTGTCCTGAATGCTGGTCGCGACCTTGCCGCCGACCCAGAGTTCGCGGGCGAGAATGGTATCGGCGTTGTCATCCCCCACGGCCTGCGCGTTAACCGTGACCGGCGAGAGGCGGTAATCGTCGTCGCTTCCCGACTGCTGCGCGTTACCGGTCGCGGGAAGGGTGAATAGTGTCGAGCCGCAGAAAACCGCCATGGTGGTCTGGTGCCACCAAGGCGAATTCCCACGGCTCACGATCGTGCGATTGCGATCGCTCATCGTGTTGATCCCCAAGAGTGAATGATCCCTTTTTATCGGCCCGCGGTTTTTTAGTGGCGGAGTCGGGGATTATCCTTAGAGATCTTCATGCAATCAATAATATTTCTCAGTTAGATTCGCGTTCATGCTTGGGCGTGATGTGCCAGGCTCCTGTCCGGGGCGACCGGTGATGCGCCAAGCCGTCAATCCTCTAGACGCGAGAGCAGGCGTTGGCCCCGGCGAGTCCGGCGGGCGCGGCGCAGTCCGCTGGAGGCCATTTTCCAGCCCAGGATACGACCCACCCCTACCGCGACGCCGGAAGCGGCGCCCCACAAGAGCGCTTCGCGCCAACGTACATCGGGGTCGTCCGGATTGACCGGCGGTTCGAAGGCGTGGCGTCTAGTGGTGCGCTTGAGCGCTTCTCGCGTCGCCACGCCCGAGATGATGGCCGTGGACGTGCCGATGATGGTCCAGAGCGTGTGGGGTTTCATGCGGGTCTCCTTGCCGGGTTCGGGGCTCTCAGCATGGTCGATGGGCCGCCAGGCTGCCAAGTGGATGTACTTGGTGTTCGCAGACACGTCTTGTTCGGACCGCAAGGCGCCTCAGGTCTGCGGCCCGCTCGGTACGCTGACGCGACGCCGGGACCATTGCCACAGGGTCCAGTGAACCAAGAGCGGCCAACGGGCCTGCATGAACTCGAGAAAACGTTGCCGCCACAGGTTGGTCAGCGATTTGCTCAACCCCAATCGCTCCCCGATCTCCGTATCGTGATAGCCCACCACGAGAAGGCGCAGGTATTCGGGCCACAGTTCCATGTGCTGGATATGCGAAAGCGGCGTTTCGGTCAGGTTGTTGTAGCGGCGCTCACAGCCATGGCATTGATACTCCGTGGCGCGCCGGCTGGTCAGCACCTGGGTCGATGAAGAGCCGCAGTAGGGACAGTGCCTGTCTGTCAGGGCGGCGAGCTCGGTGAGTGTCGCGACACACGCTTCCAAGGCCTTCTCGGCTTCATCCGTCAGCTCGGAGATATGCGTGGACTGATGATCCTCCCACCACCGGTGCAATTCGGTGTCATAGTCGGCCATGGCCGCCATGAAGGCCCGGCTCCAGGTCATGGAGGCCTTGTTGCTGATACCGAGGAAGGTTGCGATCAGCTCTTGCGAGAACCCCTGGAACCGATAACTCATCCAGGGTTTCCACTTATCTTCCGAGCGCAGCAGGCGAAGTGGAGTCCCGCTGAGGACATTGAATCGCTTGTTGCAGTCCCGGCAGTAATAGCCATCGCGCCTTAACCCATGCGTGCCAGCGGGTGTGGCCAAGGCGATCGAGCGGCTCGCGCAGGCCGGACACTCATGGGGTGCGCTGGAGGGTAACGTGGCGAGATAGAACAGAAAACCTCGGGCGCTGGGACGCAACGCCTCCGGCAGCAGCTCCAGCGACGGTCGCGCGAGCAGAAAGTCGATGGTTTCGACATGTCTTCGCGTCGGGGGGATATTGAAGGTCGAGAAAGTCTGCGGGATGGCAGGTGCCATACAGTGATATCTCTTATCGAGACGACGTGTGAACGAATCGACCTAGATTACGCGATGGCGCAGTCATGGAGTCAACACCGAATGATGCGGGGCCATGTCGATCTGCTTCGGCCCGGCAGTCTTCAAATGACCCCGACTCATCGAGAGAGCCGTCAAATCATCAAAAATCTTAGTCATCAATGGCAATTCTCTTACAAACCTTTCTAGTAATCTGCATTATCCTACCGAAAGGTATCTTTGACGGTCATCGCCCAGCTCTGTCTGAAAAATCGACGAGCGATGGCCAGACAAGGCAAAAATCGGCGAAAAAAGGACCGGGCTGGCGCTCCAGTTTACGCGGGTAAATGAGCATTTTGACCGGGCTGGCGCACCAGTCGATTTTTAACGCCGTATGGGTGAGCGCAGGCATTTTTCGGACAGAGCGTAGCCGGTTGCCCGGGCCACACGAAAACCTGAGTCCCGTCATCAGGAAGAGAACATGCTCAACGACCTACTCGACACCTTCGACATCGACCTGTCGCAGTCCCAGCGGCTGCTGACCCTC
>NZ_CALFQK010000081.1:0-27013 GCF_937921195.1 uncultured Salinicola sp. | reverse complement strand
GAGTAGTTCATGTTGGCGATGCCGCCCTCGTACATCAGGTCGACGATCAGCTTGAGCTCGTGCAGACACTCGAAGTAAGCCATCTCCGGCGCATAACCGGCTTCGGTCAGCGTTTCGAAGCCCGCCTTGACCAATTCGACGGCACCACCACACAGCACGGCCTGCTCGCCGAACAGATCGGTTTCGGTCTCGTCCTTGAACGTGGTCTCGATGATGCCGCTGCGACCGCCGCCGATGGCTGCCGCGTAGGAGAGAGCGATCTCCTTGGCCCGGCCGGAGGCATCCTGATGGATCGCGATCAGATCCGGGATGCCGCCGCCGCGCACGAACTCGGAACGCACGGTGTGACCCGGCGCCTTGGGCGCGATCATGATCACGTCGAGATCGGCGCGCGGCTCGACCTGGCTGTAATGGATGTTGAAGCCGTGGGCGAAGGCGATGGTGGCGCCCTCTTTCAGATTCGGCTCGATCTCTTGCTCGTAGATCGCCTTCTGGTTCTCGTCCGGCGCGAGGATCATCACGACGTCTGCGGTCTTGCACGCCTCGGCAACGCTCGCCACCTTGAGGCCGGCGCTCTCGGCCTTGGCCGCCGAGGAAGAGCCCTTGCGCAGGCCGACGGTCACATCGACACCGGACTCTTTCAGGTTGTTGGCGTGAGCGTGGCCCTGGGAGCCATAGCCGACGATCGTGACCTGTTTGGCCTGGATCAGGGAAAGGTCGCAATCCTTGTCGTAATAAACGTGCATATCGAACTCCGGAAATCGATTCTGATGAGCGTTCTGCTCGGAACTGTCGCCACTGAAACCCTGTCAGCGTTGATGGCCGCCGGCGCGGTCTGTCGCGGTGCGCGTCGTTTCAGCCTGACGCCACGATAAGCCAGGCAAAATATTGCGTAAAACGCTATATTTGCAATGCGATATTTCGGAATATGAAACGACCATGGATTACCGCCCACTGAACCATTTCCTGGCGCTGGCCGACCACCTGCACTTCGGCCGGGCCAGCGATGCCTGCCACGTCAGCCCCTCGACGCTGAGCCGTTCGATCCGCCAGCTCGAGGAGACGCTCGGCGTCACGTTGTTCGAGCGCGACAATCGCCACGTCACATTGACCCGGGAGGGCCAACTGTTTCACGCCTATGCCCGGGAGACGCTGGAGCAGTGGCAGGCGATGCAGGCCACGCTGATGGCGGAGACCCGCGAGCTGGCTGGCGAGATCAGCATCTACTGCTCGGTCACCGCCAGCTACAGCTTCCTGTACCGGCTGTTGAGCGAGTTCCGCCAGCGTCATCCCCGCATCGAGATCAAGCTGCACACCGGCGATCCCGCGGACGCCATCGCTCGCGTCCAGGCCGAGAACGAAGACATCGCCATCACCGCGCGCCCGCGCAGCCTGCCGGATGCGCTGGCGTTCAAGCCGCTGACGACATCGCCGCTGGTCTTCATCGCCCCTCGCGATGGCGCCGACTGGCTGCCCGCCACGCCGGAAACGCCAACCCCGTCGCAATGGAAGGACGTGCCGATGATCCTGTCCGAATCCGGCCTGTCGCGGGACCACGCCGACACCTGGTTCCGGGCGATGGGCGTCAGCCCCCGCATCTATGCCCAGGTGGCGGGCAACGAAGCGATCGTCAGCATGGTGGGCCTGGGTTTCGGCGTCGGCATCGTGCCGCGCATCGTGCTCGACAACAGCCCCCTGCTGGATCGCATCATGATCCTGCCGGTCAAGCCGGAGCTGCCTCACTACGATGTCGGCCTGTGCGTGCTCAAGCGCCGCCTCAAGAGTGCGCTGATCGAGGCGCTGTGGGCGCAGCTCCCCAACTGAAACGTTGCATTGAAAGATCGGGAACGCAAAACGCCCGACGGAATCGCTTCCGCCGGGCGTTGGTCTAGCGATGGCTCGTATCTACAGCGTGAGCAGCTTGTCCCCGCGGGCAATGCCCGATACGCCGGTCCGCGCCACTTCCAGAATGCCGATCGGCGCCATCGCCTGGATGAAGGCATCCAGCTTGCCGGCGTCGCCGGTGATCTGCACGGTGTAGACGCTCGGCGTGACGTCGACGATCTGCGCCCGGAAGATATCCGCCGTGCGCTTGACCTCGTCGCGGGCCGCCCCCAGCGCCTTGACCTTCACCAGCATCAGCTCGCGCTCGATGTGGTTGCCCTCGGTCAGATCGACCAGCTTGACCACGTCGATCAGCTTGTTGAGGTGCTTGGTGATCTGCTCGATCACCCGGTCGTCACCCACCGTGGTCACGGTCAGCCGCGACAGCGACGGATCTTCCGTCGGCGCCACGTTGAGGGTTTCGATGTTGAAGTTGCGCTGGGAGAACAGCCCCACCACGCGGGACAGGGCGCCAGGTTCGTTTTCCAGCAGAATCGAGATGATATGGCGCATCAGGTCCGCTCCGTCTTCGAAAGCAACATGTCACGCATGGAGCCCAGCGGCACCTGCATCGGATAGACGTGTTCGAACGGGTCGACATAGATATCGAGGAACACGAGCTCGTTGGTGTCGGCGAAGGCGCGTTCCAGTGCCGGCGCCAGCTCGTCGATGGTCGTCACCTTGATCGCAGTGAAGCCGTAGGCCTCGATCAACTTGGCGAAGTCCGGCAACGACTCCATGTAGGAGTGGGCGTGGCGGGACTTGTAGTTCAGATCCTGCCACTGGCGCACCATCCCCAGCGATTGGTTGTTGAGGTTGACGATCTTGACGCCGACGTCGAACTGCTTACAGGTCGACAGCTCCTGCATCATCATCTGGAAGCTGCCTTCGCCGGTGAAGCAGACCACGTCGTCCTGCGGATAGCTGAGCTTGATGCCCATCGCCGCCGGGAAGCCGAACCCCATGGTGCCGAGGCCGCCGGAGGTAATGAAACGGTTGGGCTTGGCGAACTTGTAGTACTGCGCCGCGAACATCTGGTGCTGACCCACGTCGGTGGTCACGAACGCCTCGCCGCGGGTAGCGCGATAGACCGCTTCGATCACCTCCTGCGGCTTGAGCGCCTCGCCCGGTTTCGACGGCTCGTAGAGCTTGCCTTCGCGCTCGGAGCGCCAGCCGTCGATGCTCTTCCACCATTCGCCCAGCGCCTCCGGATTGGCCGGCTCGCGACCCTGGACCAGGCTGATCATCTCGTCGATGACGCTGCCGGCCGCGCCGACGATCGGCACGTCCGCGCGCACGGTCTTGGAGATCGAGCTGGGATCGATATCCACATGAACGATCTTGGCCGTGGGGCAGAACTTCGAGGTGTTGTTGGTGACGCGGTCGTCGAAGCGCGCGCCGATGGCGACGATCAGGTCGGCGTGATGCATCGCCATGTTGGCCTCGTAGCTGCCGTGCATGCCGAGCCAGCCCAGCGACTGGCGGTCGCCCTGCGGATAACCGCCGATCCCCATCAGCGTGGTGGTGATCGGAAAGCCGAGCCGCTGGACCAGATCGGTCAACGCCTCCGACGCCCGGCCGGTGACGATACCTCCGCCGGTGTAGAACACCGGCCGGCGCGCCTTGAGCATCATGTCGACGGCCTTCTTGATCTGGCCGCTGTGCCCACGGGTCACCGGGTTGTAGGAACGAATCTTGACCTTCTTCGGATAGACGTATTCGTAACGCTCGGTGGGCGCGGTCATGTCCTTGGGGATATCCACCACCACCGGGCCGGGTCGGCCGGTGGCCGCCAGGTAGAACGCCTTTTTCAGGACTTCGGGGATCTCGCTGGGGTGCCTGATCGAGAAGCTGTGCTTCACGACGGGCCGGGTCACGCCGACGATATCGGTCTCCTGGAAGGCATCTTCCCCGATCAGATGGCTGGCGACCTGACCGCACAGCACCACCATCGGGATCGAGTCCATATAGGCGGTGGCGATGCCGGTGACGGCGTTGGTCGCGCCGGGGCCGGAGGTGACCAGCACCACGCCGGGCTTGCCGGAAGCGCGGGCATAGCCGTCGGCGGCATGGGTCGCGGCCTGCTCGTGACGAACGAGAATGTGTTGAACGCTATCCTGGCGAAACAGGGCATCGTAGATATGCAACGCCGCGCCGCCCGGATAGCCGTAGATACGCTCGACGCCTTCGTCTTTCAGAAAGCGGGCGATCATGTCGGCGCCGGAAAGTAATTCCACTGGTGAGTCTCCCCTGGAAGTTCGAGTGCCGCTTCGCGGTTCTGGTGACAAACCGGGTTCGTGAATGGTTGGCGCAATCCACGAACACGAAGCTCAATCACGGCGATACGCCGCTGCCGACGGTTGAACGTCGACGCCTGATGCCATTTCCTGGCGTCCTGGGCCCGGGGTGGGGACCCGCACTCTTAGGAACCGCTGGCGCCGTGGCGCCGACAGCTCCTGACACGGCAGATCGCCGTGTCGGGGTTGGCGGGAACAGGCGTTTGGCCCGCGCCCTTCTTTCCTCAGAAAGATATCCTTCGACAGGCGGGTAGAGGTCGCTCGGAACCTACCCTTCACGCAGCGGCCGGGGATCACCCGTGATTGGCTGCGCCCGCAATCAGGAACCGCCTAGATTCCACCAGCGCCCAGGGACTGTCAACCTCCAGCGCCCTCAGCCAGGGGGCAAGCGAGCATGTCGCCTCCGTGCTGCGAATGGCGCCGACTAAAGTTGGAGCGCTTTGCGCAGCGCCCTGCTGGCATCGCTGCTGTACTGAACTCGAGACTGCATCGGGTTCAAAACGCTGATTGATGAGCTCGTGGACAAATCCACTTATGGAGTAACGCGCATGTCCCCCATCGTGAAATGGTCCGCGTTCGTGGCCATGGCAGGCTTTCTCTTCGGTTTCGATACCGCCGTGATATCCGGTGCGGACAAGCCCATTCAGGAACTGTGGGGGCTGAGCGATCTTCAGCACGGGCTCTTCATCATGTCGATGGCGCTATGGGGGACGGTCCTCGGCGCGATCTTCGGCAACTGGCCGACCGACCGGCTGGGCCGGCGGGCGACGCTCTTCATCATCGGCGTGCTCTACTTCGTCTCCGCGGTCGGCTCGGCACTGGCCACCGATCCGTTCTGGTTCTCGTTCTTCCGCCTGATCGGCGGCTTCGGGGTGGGCATGTCCTCGGTCGCGGCCCCGGCCTACATCTCCGAAATCGCACCGGCCGAGAGGCGCGGCAACCTGGTGGCGCTCTACCAGTTCAACGTGGTGTTCGGCATCTTCATGGCCTACGTCTCCAACGCCATTCTCGGCAGCCTGCTGGGCGACGACGCCTGGCGCTGGATGGTGGGTGTCGAAGCCGTACCGGCTCTCGTCTACACCCTGGCGCTGCTCAAGGTGCCGGAGAGCCCGCGCTGGCTGATCCTCAACAAGGAGGACACCCTCGCTGCCGCCGACGTGCTGAACCAGATCGACCCACAGCGAGACACCCGGGAGCAGATCGAAGAGATCCAGGCGGCCGACCGCGAGGACAACAAGGTTCACTCGCGCTTCTTCTCGCGCCGCTATCGGCTCCCCATCGTTCTGGCCTTCCTGATCGCCTTCTTCAACCAGTTCACCGGCATCAACTTCGTCCTCTACTACGCGCCGCGCATTCTCGAGTCCGCCCAGTTGGGGGATAACGCTGCCCTGCTTTCGACTGCCGGCATCGGCTTGATCATGGTGATCTTCACCATGATCGGCATGGCACTGATCGATCGCTTCGGCCGGCGGACGCTGATGTACATCGGTTCGGTGGGCTACATCATCTCGCTGTCGATCATCTCCCATGCCTTCTTCACCGATAACCTGGGCGGCGCGCTGATCCCGTTGCAGCTGTGCCTGTTCGTCGCTGCCCACGGCATCAGTCAGGGCACGGTGATCTGGGTCTTCATCTCCGAAATCTTCCCCAACCGCGAGCGGGCACGCGGCCAGTCTCTCGGCAGCTTCACCCACTGGTTCTTCGCCGCGGTCATCACACTGGTGACGCCATGGGTGCTGGGGGTCTTCAACGGCGGCCCGGTGTTCGCCTTCTTCGCCTTCATGATGGTGCTGCAGATCGTCTTCGTCGCCTTCCTGATGCCGGAGACCAAGGGGATATCGCTGGAGAAACTGCAGCAGAAGCTGTCGCCGCAGGGGGAATCAGGGCATTAAAAAGCCCGTGACGCTGGCGTCACGGGCGGGAAACGGTCAGGACGCGACCGTAGCTTCTAGAAAATGGTTTCCAGGAAGGTGGAGTGACGGTCGGCCCGACACATCTCGTCGGGCCGAGCCGTTACTTGTCGAACACCAGGTGATCGCCCTCGGCGCGAACGCGAATCGTGTCGCCCGGCAGGAACCGGCCCGAGAGCAGGTCCTGCGCCAGCGGGTTCTCGATCCGACTCTGGATCGCCCGCTTGAGCGGACGTGCGCCGAACACCGGGTCGAAGCCGACCACCGCCAGTTGCGCCATCGCCTCACTGCTGACCTCGAGCTCGAGGTCGCGTTCGGCCAGGCGGCCACGCAGGCGATCGAGCTGGATCGAGGCGATCGCCTGGATCTGCTCCTGGCCGAGGGCGTGGAACACCACCACCTCGTCGATACGGTTGATCAACTCCGGCCGGAAGTGGTTGCCCACCACCGTCATCACCGCGTCGCGCATGGCCGAGTAGTCGCTCTCCTCGCCGCCCATGCGCTGGATCACGTCTGAGCCCAGGTTCGAGGTCATCACGATCACCGTGTTGCGGAAGTCGACGGTGCGCCCCTGGCCATCGGTCAAACGGCCGTCCTCGAGCACCTGCAGCAGGATGTTGAAGACATCCGGATGCGCCTTCTCCACCTCGTCGAGCAGTAGCACCGAATAGGGCTTGCGGCGCACGGCCTCGGTCAGATAACCGCCCTCCTCGTAGCCGACATAGCCGGGAGGCGCGCCGATCAGCCGGGCCACGGAGTGCTTCTCCATGAACTCCGACATGTCGATGCGCACCATCGCTTCCTCGGTATCGAACAGGAAGTTGGCCAGCGACTTGCACAACTCGGTCTTGCCCACGCCGGTGGGCCCGAGGAACAGAAACGAGCCGTTGGGCCGGTTGGGATCGGAAAGTCCGGCCCGCGAGCGTCGCACCGCATTGGCAACCGCCTTGACCGCCTCGTCCTGACCAATGACCCGCTCGTGCAGCGCCTCTTCCATGCGCAGCAGCTTGTCGCGCTCGCCCTCGAGCATCTTGGCCACCGGGATCCCGGTCCATCTCGACACGACTTCGGCGATCTCCTCCTCGGTCACGTTGGAGCGCAGCAGCTGATGCGTCGAGGTGTCCGCACCGTCGCTGTCGCTGCTCTCCGCGATCTGCTGCTCGAGCTTCGGGATCACGCCGTACTGCAGTTCCGACATCCGCCCCAGGTCGCCCTGGCGCCGGGCGGCCTCGAGATCGATGCGAGCCTGCTCGAGATCGGCCTTGTACTGGGCCGCGCCCTGAATGCTGGCCTTCTCGGATTTCCAGACTTCCTCGAGATCGGCGTATTCGCGCTCGAGCTCGTCGATCTGCGCTTCGAGATTGTCGAGCCGCTTCTTGGATGCCTCGTCGGTCTCCTTCTTCAGCGCCTCGCGCTCCATCTTGAGCTGGATCAGGCGCCGGTCGAGCCGGTCCATCTCCTCCGGCTTGGAGTCGAGCTCCATGCGAATGCGCGAGGCGGCTTCGTCGATCAGGTCGATCGCCTTGTCGGGGAGCTGCCGGTCGGTGATGTAGCGGGTCGAAAGCTTGGCCGCAGCGATGATCGCGCCGTCGGTGATGTCGACCCCGTGATGCACCTCGTAGCGCTCCTTGAGCCCCCGCAGGATAGCAATGGTGTCCTCCTCGGACGGCTCGTCTACCAGCACCTTCTGGAATCGGCGCTCCAGCGCGGCGTCCTTCTCGATGTATTGCCGATACTCGTCGAGCGTGGTCGCGCCGACGCAGTGCAGTTCGCCACGGGCCAGCGCCGGCTTGAGCATGTTGCCGGCATCCATCGCGCCTTCGCCCTTGCCGGCGCCGACCATGGTGTGCAGCTCGTCGATGAACAGAATGACGCGCCCCTCTTCCTTCGATAGTTCGTTGAGCACGGACTTCAGCCGCTCCTCGAACTCGCCGCGGAACTTGGCCCCCGCCAGCAGCGAGCCCATGTCGAGAGAGAGCACGCGCTTATCTTTCAGCCCCTCGGGTACCTCGCCATTGACGATACGCTGCGCCAGCCCCTCGACGATGGCGGTCTTGCCCACGCCAGGCTCGCCGATCAGGACGGGGTTGTTCTTGGTCCGGCGCTGCAGAACCTGAATCGTGCGTCGGATCTCGTCGTCACGACCGATCACCGGATCGAGCTTGCCTTCGGTGGCACGGGCGGTCAGGTCGAGGGTGTATTTTTCCAGCGCCTCACGCTTCTCTTCGGCATTGGCGTCATCGACATTGGCGCCGCCACGCAGCTCGCCGATCGCGGTCGCCAGTCGCTTGCGATCCAGACCCGACTGGGTCAACACCTTGGTGAGCCCGTTCTTCATGTCCAGCGCGGCAAGCAGTACCAGCTCGATGGCGATGTACTGGTCGCCGCGGGTCTGGGCCTCCCGGTCGGCCAGATTGAACAGCCGCGCCAGATCCTGGCTCATGCTGACGTTGCCGTCGAACTGACCGACTTCGGGCAGATTGTCGAGATAGCCGGCCAACCCTTCCCGCAACCGGCTGACATCGCCTCCGGCTTTCTGGACCAGCCCCTTGATGCCGCTGTCGCGCATCTCGAGCAGCGCCATCAGCAGATGCCCCGGGTCGAGCTGGTTGTGTCCCCGCCCTACCGCCAGCGACTGCGCTTCGGCCAGCGCGTTTTGCAGCTTGGTCGTCATGCGATCCATACGCATATCTTTGCCTCCAGGAGCCGGTTCAGGTCATGGCCCGGCGGCTCGGTTATTCATTAGTTGACACTTAAATGGAGGTATGTTGGATCTTTTCAAGCGAGGCGAATGAAAAATTCGCCGCGACGGAACGCCACAGACGAATGAAATTCATGGAAAGAGAGCGCGAACCTGGCGACAGTGCGGGCGAGTCAGCGCAGCCAGATCATGCTGGCCATGCGTCCGGTGCGGCCGTCATCGCGGCGATGGGAGTAGAAACGGGATTCGCAGGCCGTACAGAAATGACCGCCGCTGATCGATAGCACGCCGACACGCTCCAGACGCAGTCGGGCGAGCCGGTAGAGATCCGCCATGTAATGTCCCAGCCGATAAGGGCTGCGCTCGAAAGCGATCTCGGCTTCCGGCTGCATGGCGACGAAGGCTTCGAAGACTTCCGGGCCGACCTCGAACTGGGCGTTGGAGATCGCCGGCCCCATCCATACCATCAGCTCTTCGGGATCGACGCCCAGGGCCGCCACGCTGGCCTCCAGCACGCCGCCCGCCAGACCGCGCCAGCCAGCATGAGCCAACCCGACCCGCGTTCCCTGGCGATCGCAGAAGAAGACCGGCAGGCAATCCGCGGTCAGGATCACGCAGGCGTGGCCACGGTCGAACGCCACCGAGGCGTCGGCCTGGGGCGGGTGCTGCCGATATCCGCCCTGGTAGCTCTGCATGACGCGTGCACCATGCACCTGGTCGAGCCACAACAGCGGCCGTTCGTCGCCGACCTCGGCAACCAGCCGATCCCGGCAGCGAACCACGGACTCGGGATCGTCCCCGACGTGGGCCGCCGGGTTGAAGGCGGCGAAGTCGCCACGACTGGGCCCGGTCTCCCGCGTGGTGACGAGGGCGCCCACGGTGCTCGGCGCGGGCCAGTCCGGCAGCAGCAGGGTCGGCGCGTCGCTCGTCGAGGTCTCGGGATCGTCCGTCAGCGTCGACGAACACGAGGGTGAATGCATCAATCGGCCTCCTGATCCTCACGCAGCGCATCCAGCAACAGCAGCATGTCGTCCGGTAGCGGCGCCTTGCACTCGACCGGCGCCCCGCTGACCGGATGGTCGAAGCGCAGCTTGTGGGCATGCAGCGCCTGCCGTGGAAACGTCCTCAGCAGCGTTTTCAGTGACTCGCCCGCGCCCGCGGGCAGCTTGAGTCGCCCACCGTAGACCGGGTCGCCGATCAGCGGATAGCGGACGTGTGCCATGTGCACCCGAATCTGATGCGTCCGCCCGGTCTCGAGCCGGCAGCGAACATGGGTGTGGCCGCGAAAGCGCTCGTTGACGCGATAGTGCGTGACCGCCGGCTTCCCCGAGGCGGTCACCGTCTGACGCTGACGATCCTTGGGGTGGCGCCCGATCGGCGCATCCACCTTGCCACCGGCGGTCATCGCGCCGACCACGATGGCGTCGTACTCGCGCGATACCGTCCGCGCCTGCAACTGGGCCACCAGCGCGGTCTGCGCCGTCAGCGTCTTCGCCACCATCATCAGTCCGGTGGTGTCCTTGTCGAGACGGTGAACGATCCCCGCCCGCGGAACCGCCGCCAGCGGCGCATGATGATGCAGCAGGGCGTTGAGCAGCGTGCCATCGGGGTTGCCGGCGGCAGGATGCACGACCAGCCCGGCAGGCTTGTCGATCACCATGACGTCGTCGTCCTCGAACACGATCGACAGCGGGATCGCCTGAGGTTCCCAGCGAGTCTCTTCCTCGAGCCGGGTGTCCAGCGCTAGCCGCTCGCCGCCGATCACCTTATCCTTGGGCCGGGCCTTCTCTCCGTCGACCGTCAGTTCCCCCTGCTGAATCCAGCTCTTGAGACGCTCTCGCGAGAAGTCGGGGAACATTTCGGCTGCGGCCTGGTCCAGACGTCGCCCGGCCAGACGATCGGGTACGCGCTCGTCGCGTTTGAGGATGTCAGCCATACGTGGGGATCGGTTCCGTTTCGCCGGTGCGTTTCGTCAGCACGTTTCGTGAGTGCGTTTCGTCAGCACAAAGGTTTGCTTTATAGTGAGTCGGATTCGGCGGATTCTAGCACGGCCGCCAAGGAATGGTTGATACGAGGATGATGATGCGATTTTCTGCGCGATGTTCCGCTCTGGCCGCCCTGTTGCTGGCAGGCGCACTGCTCGCTGGCTGCGCCAGCAACGAGCCTGCCCCCGACCTGCAGGAGCAGGATCTCTATAAGCAAGCCCAGAGCTCCCTCGATGCCGGCCGCTACAGCACTGCCGTGACACAGCTGGAGACTCTGGATACGCGATTCCCCTTCGGCCGTTACGCCGAGCAGGCGCAACTCGAACTGATCTACGCCTACTATCGAGTCGAGGACTGGGAGAAGACCCGCGCCGCCGCCAGCCGCTTCATCCGCCTCCACCCGGATCATCCCCAGGTCGACTACGCCTACTACATGCGCGGCCTCGGCGCCTATCAGGCGGGCCGCTTCAGCCTCGAGAGCATGGAGCTGATCGATATCTCCAAGCGCGACCTGGGCGCCTCGCGTGACGCCTACGTCGATTTCGGCGAACTGGTGCGTCGCTTCCCCGACAGCGCCTATGCGCCGGATGCCCGCCAGCGCATCATCTACCTGCGCAACGTCATGGCCCGCCACGAACTGCAGGTGGCCGACTTCTATCTGCGCAAAGGGGCCTATGTCGCGGCCGTCGAACGTGGCCGCTGGGTGATCGAGCACTATCCCAAGTCAACCGCCACCCGCGACGCGCTGGCGGTGATGGTGGAAGGCTACCTGGGGCTGAACATGCGAGACCGGGCCGAGACCGTGCTGCAGACGCTGATTCAGAACGATCCCGACAACAGCCAGCTCGACGGCGATACCTTCGTGCCCAAGCACGTCGATGTCGACCCGCCGCTGACGCTCAAGGGCTGAAGCCGCGAGCTACGAGCTACGAGCTTAAAATCGAAAGCGCCGCTTGCTGACAAGGCAAGCGGCGCTTTTCGTTGGCTCCAAAGCAGAAGAAATTCTAGCTCCCCGGCTGCCAGCCGTTGACGATGGGATAACGACGGTCGCGGCCGAAGCCCCTGAGCGTGACCCGCACCCCGACCGGCGCCTGACGCCGCTTGTACTCGCTGCGATCGACCAGCTTGACCACCTGATAGACGTCGTCGCGCTCGAACCCGGCCTCGATGATCGCTTCGGCACTCATGTCGCCCTCGATGTAGCGCTCGAGAATCGCGTCCAGCACGTCGTATCCCGGTAGCGAGTCGCTGTCCTGCTGATCCGGCGCCAGCTCGGCAGACGGCGGCCGAGTGATCACCCGCTCGGGAATCGCCGGCTCCTGCGCGTTGCGCCAGTTGGCCAGGCGATAGACCCAGGTCTTGTAGACATCCTTGAGCGCATTGTAGCCACCGACCATGTCACCGTAGAGCGTGGCGTAACCCACCGCCATCTCGCTCTTGTTGCCGGTGGTCTGGACCATCAGGCCTTTCTTGTTGGAGATCGCCATCAGCAGCACGCCGCGCACGCGGGACTGCAGGTTCTCTTCCGTGGTGTCCGCCGCCAGCCCGCTGAAGCTCTCGGCCAGCGTCTCGGTGAACGCTTCGACCATCGGCGCAATCGGCATGACTTCGTAACCGACGCCGAGCATTTTCGCCTGTTCGGCGGCATCGGCCTGGGAGATCTCGGCGGTATAGTGATACGGCATCATCACCGCATGGACCCGATCCGGCCCCAGCGCGTCGACGGCGATCGCCAGCGACAGCGACGAGTCGATACCGCCGGAGAGCCCCATCACCACGCCCTTGAAGCCACTCTTGTTGACGTAGTCGCGCAGGCCCGTGACCAACGCGCAGTAGAGATTCTCCTCGGCGCCGGGCAGCGGCTCGCGCTCGCCGGGCTGGGGCTTCCAGCCGCCCGCCTCGTGGGTGAAACGAACCGGCATCAATCCGACCTGCCAGAACGGCGCCCGCACGGCGACCTCGCCGGCAGCGTCCAGCACCAGCGAACCGCCATCGAACACCAGTTCATCCTGGCCACCGATGGCGTTGACGTAGACCAGCGGCTTGGCCACTTCACGCGCCCGTGCGGCAAACAGGCGCTCGCGCTCCGCGGGCTTGTCGAGATGAAACGGCGAGGCGTTGAGCGTCACCAGAATGTCGGCACCGGCTTCGGACGATTGGCGCACCGGCGCACCATCCCAGAGATCCTCGCAGATCAGGATGCCGAGCCGGGCGCCCCGGTGCCCGATCACCAGCGGCTCGCTCCCGGGCTCGAAGTAGCGATCCTCGTCGAAGACCTGGTAGTTGGGCAGCGCCTGCTTGGCGTATTCACCCCGCCATTCGCCGCCCAGCAGGATCCCCGCCAGATTGCGACGTTCGCCATGCCGCATGCCCGGATAGCCGACCACCACCAGCGTCTCCGGCGCCATCTTGCCGATCTTGCGCGCCATCTCTGTCAGCGCGTCCTGCAGGCGCGACTCCATCGCCTCGCGCAGCAGCAAGTCCTCCGGGGGATAGCCGGTCAGGAAGAGTTCGCTGAACACGACCACGTCCGCATCGTGCTCGATGCGCGCCTCGCGTACCGCCTCGATGGCCGCCGCGGTATTACCGGCGATGTCGCCGACCATCGGGTCCAGTTGGGCCATCACCAGGGTCAGGTCTTGCATGAGTACACTCGTCTCCAGACAGATGTGGCGCTCGGGCGCCTCGTTGGCTGCCGCTCATTTTCGCGCATGCCGTGGGGGGAGGCAAAACCGGCGTCAGTCCGACAGCCGGTAGGGCGAGGGGTCGACGATGGGTTCGCAGCCGATCAACTGGTCGACCAGCAGCCGAGTGGCGGCCGGCGCCAGCACCAGGCCGTTGCGGTAATGGCCGGCGTTGACGTGCAGCCCCTCGAATCCGGGCACCGCCCCGATCCGCGGCACGCCATCCGGCGAGCCCGGACGTAGACCGGCCCAGTGATGCTCCACCGGACAGTCGGCCAAGGCGGGAACGATGGAGAGTGCACTTGCGTGCAGCGACTCGAGGGCTTCCGACGTCGTCTGCTTGTCGAACCCGACCTCTTCCAGCGTCGACCCGGCCAGCACCCGGCCATCTCCCCGCGGGATCAGGTAACGCCCATCCTTGAGCACGACCCGCCCGACCAGCCCCGGCGGCGCCTTGAACAGGATCATCTGGCCCTTGACTGGGCGCACCGCCAGCTCGATGCCGATATCCGCCAGCAGCGCTCGCGACCAGGCACCGGCGCAGACGACGGTCTGCCCTGCACGGATCGTGCCTTGCGACGTCGCGACGCCCCGGATGGCGTCCTTGTCGCGAATCAGCGCCGAAACCTCGCACCGTTCGTGGAGGCTCACCCGCGGCATCTGCAGTAGCCGCTCGCGCAGCGCCTTGCCCAGCCGCGGGTTGCGAATGCTGCCGAGGGTCGGCATCCACAGCGCGCCATCGAAGCCCGGTGCCGCGCTCGGCTCCTTGGCGTAGAGCGCATCGGCATCGATGCGCGTCAGCGGCTTGGCGACTTCCCGCGCCCAGGAAAGCGCTGCCTCGACATCGTCGACGCGCAGGTAGAGCAGGCCCTTCTGGCGATACTCGGGATCGATGCCGGTCTCCTCGAGCAGCCGCCCGGCCAGTTCGGGATAGCGCCCCTCGGACCAGCTGGAGAGCGCCGAGATCGCCCTGGAATAGCGCCACGGGTAGAGCGGCGAGACGATACCGCCGCCGGCCCAGGAAGCCTCGCGGCCACACTCGCCGCGCTCGACCAACGCCACCGAATGACCGGCGTCGGCCAGTTGTAGCGCCGTCATCATGCCGATGACGCCGCCACCCACGATCAAGAAATCCTGCATTCGGTCGATATCCCGGCAAAAGGGCGATTCTACCATTCGCCAGCCATCCGGACCGCATCATGCCCCCAACCCAAGGCCCCGAGCCGGCTTCCTGTCGCCAGCGCGGCTTTACCCTGATCGAGTTGATGATCTGCGTGGTGATTCTCGGAATCCTGGCGTCCTGGGCGGCACCCGGTCTCGCCAATCTGAGCGCCAGAATGACGCTCGACAGCGAAGTGGACCGGATATGGCAATTATTGAGACGGGCGAGGCAGGAAGCCGCCAGCAGCGGGCAGCCAACCTGGCTCTGTCCCACCGGGGATGGGACGAGCTGCAGCGACAATGGTCAGTGGGACGATACCTTACTGCTGTTCATCGATGGCAACGGCAATGGCCAGCCGGACAGTGACGAGCGCGTGCTCGCGGTGAGTCACCCCAACGGCAATCAGGTCAGCATCACCGCCAACAGCTTTGCCCAGGGCCTGGGATACACGCCGCTGGGATTCACGCGAGGACGACAGTTCGGGACCTTCACGCTCACCAACCCGGCTGCGGCCCGTGGAGGCCATGAGATCGTCGTGCACTTTGCCCGCATCCGGCTCGACACGGTCGATGCCACCGACCCAGGCGGCAAGAACTCGACCTGACGGGCCAGCTTCAATCGCAGCTGCCGGGTGCCGGCGTTCGACTCCCCTGGCTGTCCAGACTGATGACATCGCACGCTTCGCTGGTGCGGCCATCCGCTCGGCTGGCGGTAATCGAGTAGCGCTGGCCGCCGTCGTCGATCGCCACGGTCAGACCGTATTGGGCAGTGCCACTCTCCGGTGACTGGCTGGGAGAGAGACCCAGTGTCGAAGGTGCGACGGCGTCGCTGGTGTCCTCCCCGTAGCGATAGGTCTGCGAGTAGCGCCGCTCCAGGTTCAGTGCCAGGGATTGCATCGCCGCCTGGGCGTCCCGCGCCTGTGCCTGCTCGACATAGCGGAGATAGCTCGGGACGGCGATGGCCGCCAGAATCCCGACGACCGCGACGGCGATCATCAGTTCGATCAGGGTGAAACCACGAGTCCGCGATAGTCTATCCACATCCGTCACTCCAGTTGGCGCCAGGTCACTCGGCCGAGTCGCATGCTGTTGAGCGGGGTCTCGGCGATTGTCACGGGAGACCCTCCACCAGTGCTTGCACTGATTTTCATCTCCTGCGTGCCGTCCTCTTTGACGAGCACTTTGGGGGTGAATATCGCGCCGTCAGTTGCGACACCGATCGGAACGTAACTGCCATCATCGTCACTGGACGGGTAATAGCTGTCCTGCTCATCGACTTTCCCGTCGCCGTTGACGTCCAGCACCGGTGTCGGGAAAGCCGAGCCGTACCAGGCATTCAACTCGTAGAGATAACCGGCGTCCTCGGCGCCGCAAACGCCATAGCCCGGGATCAACGATGAGAACAGAATCCGGTTGCCGCGCAGCGAGGGACCATCGACGACCCGTTCGGTGCCGGCAAAATCGAGATACCAGCCGTTGTCCGGATAGCGGCTCGTGTCGATGTCATCGAGATATCGCACCATGGTGGAAGTGGCATCCTGGTGGTCGAGACTCGTCTGGTGAAAAGCGCGTCCGGCCAGATCGGCACGTGTCAGCGTGTCGCCCCTGGCGACGCCATCCACGAAGTCCCTCACCGCATAGAAGCTGTCGGATGTGCCGCGGTCCTGAGTGGTGGGCAAACCGTAGTTCTCCTCGCCGCCGGTGCCGAACAGCACCATCAGCCCGCCATCCGGATGTCTGCCGACCTCCAGTGTCGAGGTCATCACCTGATGCTCACCCTCTCTGACGCCGCTGAAAAGCTGATGGATACCTCCGTCCCAGCCGGCCGGATCGGTGGAGGAGAGATCGAAGCGCCAGATGTTGCCCTGCAGGTCCGCGCCGTAGGCCAGGTCGACCCGGCCATCCTCGTCGCGGTCCACCAGGGAGACGGTCGCCATGCCGTTGTCGCCGCTGTTGGCGGCAGCGCTCGGTATCAACCGCACCACATCCGAATTCGACCAGCGCCCCCCGGCGCCCCCATCGACGAAGAGAATGTAGAGACTGGCCTTGCCGGCATCACTGGCGTAGCCGTTGCCGACCACGACGGCGAAACGCCCGTTTTCCATCCGGACGATACTGGGCTGGTTGTAGATGTAGCCGAGTTGCTGGTCCTCCTCGCCAAACACGGCGGCGTCATCGGCGGGGGCGTACTCCCAGAGCGAGAGAGCGCTGGCATTCGACTCGCTGAAGCGGGTCGGATCGGTCACGTCGAGTGCGAACAGCCCCTTGCCGCCGGATCCCAGGCCGCTCGTCAGCAGCGAAAACCAGGCGCCGGTGCCAGTTTCGCCATGACGGGCATCCAGCACCGTGGGACTCCCGTCGACGTAGTAGCGATGGCTGTAATCGGGGTCGGCGAGTTCGGGCAACTGCTCGACCAGAACTCCAGGCACGTAGGCGAGGCGCTCGACCCCGGTAGCCGCGTCGAAGCCGTGGAGCATGCCATCGTTGCCGCCCACGTAGAGCATCTGGGTCCGAGTGCGCCGGGCCGTCCGGAATGCGGCATAGCTCGTGTCGCCCTCGTCGGGCACGTGGTAGGTGTTGGGCACACCGACGAGATACGGTCGGGAACCGATGAAATCACCGAGCTTGGCGCCGTCGCGGCCATTCAGCCAGAGCCGGTCACGCAGACTGCCCCCGTTACGCTGCTCGTTGTCGGTATCGCCGCGGATGTATCCGACCAGTTCCCGCGACCGCTGGGGCATGTCGAGGCCGGCTCCCTCCAACGCGGTGGTCGTGAAGGGGATCCCCGCCCCCGTGGCAGGATCCCGGGTGATGATCTGGCGATTGGCCGGCGACGGTAGCTGGCTACGGGCACTCCACACGCTGCTGATGGCGCCATCCTCTCCAAGCTTCACCGCCTGGACATCGCCGGACCAGCTGTACTGGTTGTTGTAGAGCGTCTGGAAAACATAGTCCTCGACCGCACCGTCGTAGCCGACGGTCACGCCGGCCCCCGTGCGGTTGGTGTTTTCCAGCACCTGGTCCAGCAGTTCGCGCAACGTATCCGCCAGCTCGCCAATACGGTTGACCTCGAAGTAGGCACCGGGAGAGCCGTCTTCGCGGCGGCTGTCGTTGCCGTACTTGGCAGCGTAATAGAGCGGCGTCTCCAGCTCCTGCCCCGTGTTGCCCGCCACCCGGTAGGTGGCGGTCGTGGCCGGGCTGCCGCTACAGGGGGCACTGGGCGGGCAGAGCGATCCGGGATAATTGTTGGTGTAGCTATTGATGCCGGTATGGACGCTGAAGCCGTCGCTCTGTCGAACCACGATCCGGTCGGCGTCCTCCCCGGTGCCGTAGCGCCCGCTGGTGCCGCTGAGAATATAGCCGAGACCGAGCGTGTGAGACGCCGCGGCGCGGGTCACGCTGGTGGTAATCGAGAGACGCTCGTCCGAGAGCACATAGCTCAGACGGACTTCCGCATCGAAATCGTAATCGCCGCCAAACTCCGAATCTTCCCAGTCGACCAGAAAGCTCCCGCTCGACCCATCGGACGCCTGCGACTCGACGAGAAAGTTGACGATCGCGCACTTGCCTCCCGCCGTGGTGTTGGAGCAGGCGGGGATCAGGGAGACGGACTTGCCGGCCCCGATGGGTATCGACACGAGCGGTACGTTGGACGCGAGCTGCACCGCATAAGTATCGATCGGTTGGCCATCGTTCCCGTCGGGGCCGCGGATGACGGTATCGTGATGGGCGAAGCGCGCCAGTCCGGCCACGCTGTAGCCACCTTCCAGGCCCGGCGCCGTGGGGCAGAGCCCCCTGGCATCGCTGAGCCCGGCAAGCGTCTTGGCCGTGCAGAACTTGTCACTCTCGGTGCTGGCGCTGGCGGGGGTCTGGCCGATGAAGTATTCCCCGGAAATTCCCTCGGCCGTGCCGACGGCATCGGTCTGAGCACGAATCTGCCCGGCGGAGACCGGTGACGAACCGGGTGCACCTAGATCGTCGTTGTCGAAGGATATCTCGCTGGCGTTGACCAGCAGCAACGAGTGCGCGGCACACCACTTGCCGGAGAGGTCGTTATCCCAGGCGGGCGACGTCAGCCCCGGAATGTAACTGGTCTCGACACTGCCGGTACCAACGGAAAACTTTTTCGTTGGCGACTTCTCGCCACCCATGTAGCGCAGCGCCTCGAGGGTAATCTCGCCGAAGGGGTTGCCCCAGTTGGAGCAGCTGCCGTTGTCGAACGAGCTTCTTCCCCAGGGACAGTTGTCACCTGAACTCGAGTTGTAGTTACTGTCCTGATAGCTGTATTTCGCAATCTTCAGCGCGTCGAGGTTGCTGACGATCCCCTTGTGATCATTCTCGAATACGCCAGTGGCGGCACTGAACTCACGACCGAAACCTTCGAAATTCGCCCTCAGCACTCCACCTTGCTTATTGTTCTCGTACGAACCTGTCAGCAGGCCGAAATCGATATCATTGGCGTAAGCATGCAGGAGCCCCGTTGGTTTCGAATAGAGGGAATCGGGGTACGAGTTACAGTTTTCACTCCCGCCCGACGTGGCACAGACTTCGACCCTGGCCCGATATTCCCGGGAGCCATGCGACATCCTGTAGGGGAAATCGCCCCAATTCTGGCGTTCACCCCGCCAGGGACACTGCCACTGTTCCGTACTCGCCCATTGGGGCCAGCCTACCTTGCCGCCATTCTCGTTACCTGTGGCAACGCGGATCAGCGGAGGATCGTTCACCCTGCCGGAGTCTATATTTGCCCGTGGGTGGTACGTCGTATTGCAGAACGTGACCGCGCTGGCGCCGTTGAAGGGCGTGTTCTTGTTGATGACGCTCTTGTCGGAAATGATTTTACTGAAGCTGTGGGAGTCCATCGGCAGGAACGCGCGCTCCAGCACCGTCGTGCCCGTGGCGTTGTCTCGGTACCTCTTGCCGCCATACAGCGCCTTGCGGATGATATCGATCCGGGTCATTGTCGCCCAGTTGAGCAGGTTTCCGCTCCAGGATGGCTTCCCGTTGCAACTGAACTCACCATCGCCCGGTACACCGTTCCCGTTCCCAGTATTACCGATACGCCTGAATGCCCCACCGTCCAGATGGCTGTCATAGTCGTAGCAGCCCCGGCTATCGAAATAGCCGTAGTATTCGATGTCAGGGCGGTAGGTGGAGTCGATCGCTCCGTCGCCATCGAGATCGGACCAGTCGGTGTAGGCTTTCGAATACCAGTTGTGATCGTTGGAAAGCACCAGCATGCTGCGTGGTGATGTCTCGGCTTGCGCGCTCAGTGGCGGGTAGTGCGGCACATCGTCCGCCGCCCACCCCTGATTCGCGCCCATCAACAGCAAGCCGCCCAGCGCCCAGCCCTTAATAGACATAGCGAGCCTCCAGGCGCTGCACGGCACGACCGCCCGGCCCGAATCCGACACTGAACACCCGGAAGAAGTAACGCTGCTCGGTAGTTTCTTCCGCCTGTCCCTTGACCGCGGGATCCACCTCCTGATAGCCATCCACCAGCGACGGCACAATGCAACCGATCATGTAGCGCGGAGCAGGCACGAAATCGCCGCTGGCGCTGCTATAGAGCGTGAAGTCGGCAACGGCTCCTGCCCTCTCCAATGATTGCCAGTGAGCGTCATTATCGAGGCCGTCCCGCGTCGTGATGTTGTAGCGCTCCCCTCCCGCGTTGCAGAACAGTCCCAGATCCCCGCTGCCATCGATGGCGAGTTCGGCAGAGCGCAACCCGGCCTCGGCGGCCTGGAACGCCATCTGTCGTGCCGCCTCGTTCGCCGAGAGCTGCTGCTGCACACGGGTCGAGTCGCTGATGGCGAGTGCCAGCATGGACACCAACGCCACCATCACGAGGGTCACCAGCAGCGCGGCCCCCCGTTGATTGGCAGGCATCACCGGACGGTCTCCGGAAGGTTGCGAAGGGCGATGGTCGTCTCCAGGCGCGTGCGTGCGCGCCCGTCCTCGAAACTGACGGTTTTGCCTCCCCATGCGAAACTCTGGACGTAGCGCTCGCCGGTAGACTCCGCCGATGCCAGGATCAACGCCAGTCTGACCGCCCTGACCGTGGTCCAGTTGGCGTGTTCCCGCGGCTGGAAGGTATTGGAGTCATCGAGATACTCCCAACGCATCGCCTCCACGTCGTTGAGCAGAGGCAGCGAACGACGCCTCTCGCCGGCGGAGAACGAAACCCGACAACGCAGCGTGTGGTCGTCGAGATAAAGCCTGGCAATGGCGATCGAATCGGCGTCGCTGCCGTCAGCGGATGGGAAAGGCGTACCGTCGCAATGCGTCAGCGGCTGACCGCTCAGTCCGGCGGCACGATAACGAACCCATATTTCGCCATCCTCGTCGGCGGCGACCAGCTGGCCGGCGGCAAAGGAGGGCATCTGGTTATCTTCCGCTGGCGTAAAACCGGGGAACAGCAGGCTCAGGTCCTCCCAGCGATCGCTGTAGCCGGAGAGCCAGACCTGCTGCTGCACCACGCTCAGCGCGAACCGACGGGCATCCTGCACGTCTTCGTTGGCCACCGAGGTCTGATAGCTTCTGCGACTGGATAGGGTGTAGCTGGTCACCATGAGCACCAGCATCAGGCCGATCAACATCGCGACCATCAGTTCGACCAGCGTGACGCCTCGCTGGCGGGCCGGGGGAAATGCCGGGGCGCGGCGACTCACAATACCGTCTCCACCCGCAGGCAGCCGCCATCGGCCATTCCCGAGGCGTCGGCATCCTGCGGGCGGCAGGTCGCACGAGGGTCGCCGTCGGGGAGTCGACGCCAGACGATGGCGAGTTCGGCTTTCAGCAGGTTGTCGTCCAGCTTCAGGATCTTCAACTGCGCTGAGGCATGGGGGAGCTGATCGCGCAGCGACGTTAACCAGGCCGTGATCAGGTCGCACAGCCACTGATTGGGGCTCGAGCAACCGGCGGGGGCGCCATCGCTGATCCCCACTCCCTCCGACGCCACCCGGTCCGTTCTCAACTGCTCGATCAGGTTGCCGCTCATGGCGACTGCCGCCGAGCTCCAGCGGACCTCGACCTCCTCCCGCTGGGTCATCAGTTGCAGCGCACCCACGCCAAGCAGAGCGATGCTCAGCACGAGCAGCGCGATCAACGATTCGATCAGGGTGACGCCCCGCTCGTTTCCTCCGGGACGAACGCGGGATCGCGGCGAGAGGCGATGCGGCTCGAAAGTGGGGCACCGGGGCTGATTGGCGGACACGCGAGACCCTGCAGCGAGTTCGCAACCGCCGCAAGAGGCGGTCGACAAGGGTTCGGGAACCAGCCGCAACCGCATGGCTGGTTACATTCGTTTACCCTCTATCGACCGAGAACCGAGGAAATTTAATCGGCGATCAGCTGGCGCTGGTGATCACGCGTTCGCGGAGTTCCCGCGGCATGGAGAAGGTGATGGTCTCGGCGCGTCCGGACAGCTCTTCCGGCACGCTGGCGCCGAGCGTCTGGAGCTTGTCGATGACGCCCTTGACCAGCACTTCCGGGGCACTGGCACCGGCGGTGATGCCGATGGTGCCGATACCCTCGAGCCAGGCGGGATCGATCTGTTCGGCGTCGTCGATCAGGAAGGCCGGCGTGCCGACGCGCTCGGAAAGCTCGCGCAGGCGGTTGGAGTTGGAGCTGTTGACGCTGCCTACGACCAGTACCAGGTCCGAGTCGACGGCCAGCTCGCGGACCGCGTCCTGCCGATTCTGGGTGGCGTAGCAGATATCGTCCTTGCGCGGCCCCTGGATCTCGGGAAAGTGCTCGCGCAGTGCATCGATCACCTTGGCGGTGTCATCCATCGACAGCGTGGTCTGGGTGACGAACGCCAGCCGCGAGGGATCGCGTACCGGCAGCCTGGCGACGTCTTTCTCGTCCTCGACGAGATAGATCGCGCCGCCATGACTCTCATCGTAGCGCCCCATGGTGCCTTCCACCTCCGGATGGCCGGCGTGGCCGATCAGGATGCACTCCTGCCCGCGCTTGGCATAGCGCAGCACTTCCATATGCACCTTGGTCACCAGCGGGCAGGTGGCATCGAAGATCTTGAGGCCGCGACGCTCGGCCTCCTGTTGCACGGCTCGCGAAACGCCGTGGGCAGAGAAGATCACGATGACGTCGTCGGGGATTTCGTCGAGCTCCTCGACGAAGATCGCCCCCCGCTCGCGCAACGAATCCACCACGAAGCGGTTGTGGACCACTTCGTGGCGCACGTAGATGGGCGGCCCGAAGACATCGAGCGCGCGATTGACGATGTCGATGGCACGATCGACGCCGGCGCAGAAACCGCGGGGATTGGCCAGCTTGATTTGCATAATGACCTCGCTTGATACGCTCGGGTGTCGTGGTGAAGATCGGCTCAGTGAGTCGTGGCGGGCTTCACGTCCAGGATTTCCACCTCGAAGGTCAGGGTACGCCCTGCCAGCGGATGATTGAAGTCGACCTCGACATGGCGTTCGTCGACGCTGGCGATCACGCCGGGCAGTTCGCCGCCGGCGGCATCGGCGAATGACATCACCGTGCCGGGTTCCACGGCCTCCTCGAAGGCGTCACGGGCGAGGCGCTGGACGTTCTGAGGGTTGTGCTGGCCGAAAGCGTGCTCAGGGGAGATCTCGAAGGCACCGGTATCGCCCGCCGCCATGCCCTTGAGCGGCGCCTCGAACCCCGGCGGCAGATTGCCGTCGCCGAGCTGGAACGTCGCTGGCTGCTTGTCCCGCGTCGAGTCCACCACCTCGCCATCCTCGAGTTTCACCGTGAAGTGCAGCGTGACTTCCATGCCGTCGCCGACGCGGTAGTCGTGATCGTGCTGGTGGCCGTTCCCGCTCATGAGTCACCTCGGGTCGAAGAAGAGTCAGTCGAAGAAGATTTGTCAGCCGAAGAAGACCTGTCAGCCGAACCAGGGTTGTCAGTCGAAGAAGGTCCGTCCTTGTCGGCGGCGTGAGAGCCCTTAGGTCGACGCGAGTCGAGCAGCGACTGCAGAATCAGGCCGATCGCACCCAGCGTGATCGCCGTATCGGCCAGATTGAACGCCGGGTAGTACCAGCCGCCCCAGTGAAACGACAGATAGTCGACCACGTAGCCGTGCACCAGTCGATCGTAGAGATTGCCGATGGCACCGCCGATCACCAGCGTCAGCGAGATCGCGGTGAGCGTCTCGCCGCGTTTCAGTCTCGACAGCCACACGGTCAGACCGATACTCGCACCGATGGCGATGAGCGCGAACAGCCAGCGCTGCCAGCCCGCGTGCTCGGCCAGGAAACTGAAGGCGGCACCGGTGTTGTGCAGCAGCGTCAGGTTGAAGATCGGCAGCACTTCCAGCGGCCGACCGTAATCGAGATGCGCCGAGGCCAGCGCCTTGATGCCCAGATCGAGCACGATGACCACCAGCGATAGCCACAGCCATCGCAGCGGGCGGTGCATCCGATCGGTGGCGGGGCGGGAAGCGGAATCAGGCAAAACGGCGTACCTCACCCGGGCCATCCGGCAGGTTGGCGATGGAACGCGCCGACAGCGTCGGATGATCGGGATTGGCGCCGACGTCCGGCCGCCGTTCCCAACTGCGCTCGTCCTTCTCATACGGACTCATGCGCACCGCGACCTTGAGACCCTCCAGCTCGGTGGCCCTGGCATCGCCCGCTTCCGCCAGCGGCGCGAGCGTGGCTTCGGAAGTGATCAGCACGAAGCGCAGTTCGTCCTCGAAGCGGGACAGCAGCGCATTCAAGGTGTCATCGACGTAGAGCGTCACCTCGCTGTCCAGCGCGCCCTTGATGGTGCCGGCGTTGCGCGCATCCTCGAGCTGCTTGTTGACCGCCTGCTTGACCGCGATCACCTGTTCCCAGAACTGCCGCCCCATCTCGGCATTTTCAGGCAGCTGGCTCAGCCCGTCGTAATAGGTCTCGAGATGCACGCTCTCGCCCCGCTCGCCGGGAATGTTCTCGTAGATCTCCTCGGCGGTGAACGACAGGATCGGCGCGACCCAGCGCGCCAGCGCCTCGACGATATGATAGAGCGCGGTCTGGCAGCTGCGGCGCGCCAGCGAATCGGGCTGGGTGGTGTACTGGCGATCCTTGATGATATCGAGATAGAAACCGCCCATGTCGCGGGCACAGAAGTCGTGCACCTGCTGGTAGACGTCGCGGAATCGATAGTCGGCATAGGCCTGCTGGATGCGCGCCTGCAGCTCGGCGGCGCGATCCACCGCCCAGCGATCCAGCGCCAGCATGTCGCCGAAGGCCACGGCGTCGCGACCCGGCTCGAAGCCGGTCAGGTTGCCGAGCAGGAAGCGCGAGGTGTTGCGGATCCGCCGATAGACATCGGCGGTGCGCTTGAGGATCTCGTCGGAGACCGCCATCTCGCCGGAGTAGTCGGTGGAAGCGACCCACAGCCGCAGGATATCGGCGCCCAGCTTGTCCATCACCTGCTGCGGCGCCACCACGTTGCCCAGCGACTTGGACATCTTGCGGCCCTTCTCGTCGACGGTGAAACCGTGGGTCAGCAGCGACTGGTAGGGCGGATGGCCGTCGATGGCGCAGCCGGTCAGCAGCGACGAATGGAACCAGCCACGATGCTGGTCCGAGCCCTCGAGATAGAGATCCGCACGCGGCCCGACGTCGTGGCCGAGCGGATGTGAACCGCGCAGCACGTGCCAGTGGGTGGTGCCGGAATCGAACCAGACGTCGAGAGTGTCGGTGACCTTCTCGTAGGCGTCGGCCTCGTCGCCCAGCAGCTCGCTCGGCTCGAGCTTGAACCAGGCTTCGATGCCCTCCTGCTCGACGCGGCTTGCCACCGCCTCCATCAGCTCGACGGTGCGCGGATGCAGCTCGCCGCTCGCCTTGTCGAGGAAGAACGGGATCGGCACCCCCCAGTTGCGCTGGCGCGAGATGCACCAGTCGGGGCGGTTGGCGATCATCGAGTGCAGACGCGCCTGGCCCCAGGCGGGGATGAAGCCGGTGGTGTCCACGCCGGCCAACGCCTTGTCGCGCAGTGTGCGGCCATCGGCGCCCTCGAGATCCATGCCCACGAACCACTGGGCCGTGGCCCGGTAGATGACCGGCGTCTTGTGGCGCCAGCAGTGCATGTAGCTGTGGGTGATCCGGTCGTGGGCCATCAGCGCGCCGGCTTCTTCCAGCTTGGCGACGATCTGCGGGTTCGCCTTCCAGATCATCTGGTCGCCGAACAGTGGCAGATCGTCGGCATAGACGCCGTTGCTCTGCACCGGATTGAGAATCTCGTCGAAGCTCATGCCGTAGGCACGGCAGGTGTGGAAGTCATCCTCGCCGTAGGCGGGCGAGGAGTGAACGATACCGGTACCGGCGCCCAGTTCGACGTAGTCGGCCAGATAGATCGGCGAGAGCCGGTCGTAGCCGCTCGCGAGCGCCGCCAGCGGATGGCGGAAGGCGATGCGATCGAGACGTTCGCCCGGAGCGGTGGCGATGATCTCGCCGCTCAGGCCGAAGCGTTCCAGGCTCGATTCGACCAGCTCCTCGGCCAGCAGCAGCAGACGCTCGCCGGTGTCGACCAGGGCGTAGACGAACTCGGGGTGCACGTTCATCGCCTGGTTGGCCGGGATGGTCCACGGCGTGGTGGTCCAGATCACCGCCGCCGCCGGCTTGGCCAGCGAATCCAGTCCGAAGGCCGCCGCCAGCGCGGCATCGTCGACCGCCGGAAAGGCGACGTCGATGGCGTCGGACTGCTTGTCCTGGTACTCGACCTCGGCTTCGGCCAGCGCCGAGCCGCAGTCGAAGCACCAGTTGACCGGCTTGAGTCCCTTGAACACGTAGCCGCCCTTGACCATCTCGGCCAGGGCCCGGATCTCGCCCGCCTCGTTGGCGAAATTCATGGTCAGGTAGGGATTGTCCCAGTCGCCCTGGACACCAAGACGCACGAAGCCTTCCTTCTGCACCTCGACCTGGGCGGCCGCGTACTCGCGGCAGAGCGCCCGGGCCTCGTCCGCCGGCAGGTGCTTGCCGTGGGTGGTCTCGACCTTGTGCTCGATCGGCAGCCCGTGACAGTCCCAGCCCGGCACGTAGGGGGCGTCGAAGCCGGCCAGGTTCTTCGACCTGACGATGAAGTCCTTGAGCAGCTTGTTGACCGCATGACCGATATGAATGCTGCCGTTGGCGTAGGGAGGACCGTCGTGGAGCACGAACCGCTCGCGCCCCCGACGCGCCTCACGCAGCTTGGCGTAGAGGTTCATATCGTTCCACTGCGCGATTCGACCGGGCTCCCGCGCCGGCAGGTTGCCGCGCATGGGGAAGTCGGTCGAGGGCAGATTCAGCGTGTGCTTATAGTCGCTCATGGCTTTTTCGGTCCGCTCGGGGCTAATGTCGTGGCGCTCAAGACTGATGTCATGGCGCTCAAGCTGTACTTTTGCCGCTCAGGGCTGTGTTCATAACGCTCA
>NZ_CALFQK010000080.1:0-15695 GCF_937921195.1 uncultured Salinicola sp. | reverse complement strand
CGTTGCCGTCGCCGTCGGTCACGGTCACCGTGGTACCCGGCTCGGCGCTGCCGGTGACGGCACTGCCGTCATCGGCGACGCTGACGTCCTCCGGCAGCGCAGGCAGGGTGGGGGCGTCGGCATCGATGGTGGTGGAGGCCGGCTCGCTCGCGTTGCCGGCCGCGTCGGTCGCGACGGCGTTGACTTCCGAGCCGTCGGCAAGCGCCTCCTCGGGGATGAACGACCAGTTGCCGTCGCCGTCGGCGGTGGTCTCGCCGATGGGGTCGCCGTTGGCATCGGTCAGGGTGACGGTGCTGCCGGCTTCGGCGGTGCCCTGGAGCTGCTCGCCGTTGCTATCGCTGATGGTGGGCGTTTCGGGGGCGGTGGTATCGGGCGCCGTGGCCGAGACCGACTCGCTCTGGTTGCCGTCGCCATCGGAGGCGACCACATCGACGTCCTCGCCGTTGGTCAGCGGCGGATCGAGGGGCACCTCGAAGCTGCCATCCTCGCCGGCCTCGACCGAGCCGAGCTCGTTGCCGTCGCCGTCGGTCACGGTCACCGTGGTACCCGGCTCGGCGCTGCCGGTAACGGCACTGCCGTCATCGGCGACGTTGACCTCTGTCGGAGTGGCCGGCGCATCGTCCTCGGGGGGCGTGCCGTTGTCGTCGTCATCGTCGTCGCTGCTGCTGCCGGAGTTACTGTCGATGGCGATGGCGCCCACCGAAGCTATCCCACCGGCGATCAACGCCGCGCCCAGGTAGCCCTCGCCCCCGTCTTGTGTCGCCAAGTCGAAGACGCCATATTCCGATTGCGGCAGATAGGTCGCTTCGATGGCGCCATTTGCCGAAGACGAGATATCCACCCACACCAGTTGCTGGTCTTCACCCTCGGCCAGAAACAACTGGCTGGATGGCTCACCGCTGGGGGCAAAGAAATCGGCCAGGGTGATGGTTTGGCCATCGGCCGTGGTGATGACGAGATTGCTGCCATCCCGCACGATGCCATCGATATCGTCTGGAGAGAGGGAAAGAAGCACATTACTGGGTTCAGATAAGGTGATGCCGCCTCCCGTTACCGGTTGTTGGGCGGCATTTTCGACACGAGCGGACTGCTCGCTGACTTTAGCGAAGATCGTCATGTGTGTTCCCCTGCGAGAGAATTGTTCAAGCCTCGGTCATGGCGAAGGCAAGTCTGTTTGTTTAAGAGATTCTGCGAGTAATGATTCGTGCTGGCGTTGGTCTCCCTGCTTGGAAACTCGGTGGAGCGGCGAGTTTATAGCCCAAGTTTATTAGCCTTTGTTAAATTAGTAGTAACTGTCATAAAAGTAAGTTTGTTTTAATAAATGTTTTTTTTATGAATCCGGATGGCGTTTTGAGGCGACGCCTTGGTACAAGCGCGGCTTCGATCGAATTGTGACATTGGGTGGTGAAGCGTATCCAAATAAAACGGCTCGAGTTGAGTTCCGTTTTTTTCCTTAAAAATCAAATATATAAAAAGAGCTGGTTTCTTTGTGCCTGAGTTTTATTCTCGTTACGTAAATAAAATACGTAATGGGAATCTCCGTTGGGTGTGTTGCTACTTTGTAATTAATCTTGTTTCTGTGAGTAACTCTTGGGGGTTTACTGGCTATAAGGGCGTGATTTTCTAATAATAATTTGCCTTGATGACCGCTTGCGACGCGGATTTTTATGCCATTCGTATTTTTCATCTAGCGCATGTCGGCGGGGAATGGCATCAGGAAAGCGAGGCTCGGGTGGGTGTCGCGACTGACGGAAAAGCGAGCTGTCTTATCAAATAGTGACTCGTCAAGTAAGCGTTTCATAACGGGGAGATTCCGTAGTGATAGTGGTCCTGATATGTCGGGTCGGAATGCGGGCTAAGTTAATTGAAGTGGAGGAATGGGGGGTGGAAGAGTGGGGGGATTGGAAGAGTGAAAAAGTGGAAGAGTCAGTCACGGACGAAATGATCGAGCCGTATTATCCCAAGCGTCACAGCGTCGAGCTGACCGGGCGTCCGGAGGGTTCCTTGGACGTCGCCGGAGTCGAATGGAGTGGAGGTGAGGCGCAATGAGACGAGGCGCCTAACCGAGATGGCGCTCGGCATAGATCGACGTGAGCCAATCCAGGAAAACCTTTACCCGGGGGGAGAGCTGGCGACGTTGCGGGTAGACCACATAGAGCGGCAAGGTGGGTTTGGGCCAGTCGGGGAGGATCTCCACGAGTTCGCCTCTCTCGAGCTCGGGGGCAACGTGAAAGCGGGGTAGCTGAATCATGCCACAACCCTGCCGAGCACATTCGACGTAGTTGGCGGCGTCGTTGACCGTGATCCAGCCGCTGGCCTCGAACAGTTGCGTGCGGCTATCGATGACAAGCTCCAGCGTGCTGTCGATGGCGCCGTTGCCCGAGAAAAAGCGAACGACCCGGTGTGCTCGTAGCTCGTCAGGATGGCTGGGGCGGCCGGCACTCTCCAGATAGGCCGGGCTGGCGCAAATGACCTGGGTCATGTCGGTCAACTTGCGAGCAATCAGGCTCGAGTCGTCCGGAATGCCGGCGCGTACTGCGCAATCGACTCCTTCTCCGATCAAGTCGACCCGGCGGTCACCGCTGGTCAGGACCAGCGTCAGCTTGGGTTGAAGCTCATGAAACGCCTGGATATGGGGCAGTACGATCAATTGAGCATGGGCGCCGTGCATCTCGACCCGAAGCACGCCGGAGGGCGTGGTGGAGACCGGCCGCACGATGGCCTCGGCATCCTCCAGCTCCGCCAGTAAATGCACGCAGCGTTCATGGAACGCCTCGCCTTCCGGCGTGGGGCGGACCTGGCGCGTGGTTCGCTCCAGCAGACGGACGCCGAGGCGGCTCTCCAGCTGTTGGATAGCGAGGGTGGCGGTGGCTCTCGGGATGTCGAGCGCATTGGCCGCCTTGGTGAAACTACCGCTCTCGACGATGCGTACGAAGAGCGTCATGGCATCGAGCCTGTCCATGGCAATTGTTGTTCATAGTTGAATAGTGTTCTCAATCTAGCTGATTTATTGATCCACGACGAACGCCAATACTCTCTCCGTTCGTATCGTATGGCGGACCGCCATACTTACTGGACCAGGAGAAGATGCATGACGGACGTCACTCGAAAGATCGCACTCGTCACCGGTGCCTCTCGCGGTATCGGTCGCTCCATCGCCTTCAAGCTCGCTGAGGACGGTTTTACCGTTGTCGTCAACTACGCCGGTAACGCCTCATTGGCTGCCCAGGTTGTCGCCGAGATCGAAGACAAGGGCGGCCAGGCCCTGGCCGTCCAGGCCGATGTCGCCGATCGGCGATCCGTCGCCCGACTGTTCGACCAGACGCTGGAGAGGTATGGGCGCCTGGACGTGGTGGTCAACAGTGCGGGCATCATGGATCTGGCACCGATTTCGATCGACCACACCGACCTGTTCGACCGGATGCTGGCGACCAACCTGCGCGGCAGTTGGCTGGTCATGGCGAAAGCCGCGGAACTGCTACAGGAGGGCGGCCGCATCATTGCGCTCTCGTCGTCGGTCCTGGCGAAATCGTTCCCCGGTTATGGGGCCTACATCGCCAGCAAGGCGGGGGTCGAAGGGTTGGTGAAAGTGCTCGCCAATGAACTGCGCGGGCGCAACATCACCGTCAACGCCGTGGCGCCCGGGCCCGTGGCAACCGATCTGTTCCTCGAGGGCAAGAGCGATGAGCAGATCCAGTCCATTGCCGCCATGGCACCGTTGGAACGACTTGCCAGCCCGGAGGAGATTGCCGGGGTGGTGGGCTTCCTGGCAGGGCCGAACGGCGGCTGGGTCAATGCCCAGATTCTGCGTGCCAATGGTGGTTTCGCCTGATCGATCGGTTTTGGCCATTGGCTGAAACCGAAAAGTTTCCAGGATGAGAGGTTCATCCAACGAGTTCGGTTCGACGCGTTGCTCAAAGTGAATCGAATGCCATTTTCACTTTTGATTGGACAGGAAAGATCATGCCATTTGCCAACTACAAGTTCCCCGAGGGCATCGTCGATCACGCCCTCAAGGAAGACATCATTCACCGTACCACCGAGATGTTCGTCGAATATTTTGGCGAGGACGTCCGACCTTACACCATGGTGCTGGTGGACGAGGTCGCCGACGGCGGCTGGGGCAGGGCGGACGAGACGTTGACGCTGGAGAAGATGGGCTTGCCGCCCAAAGGTTCCGCCAGCTAACCAAAGCGGGATTGAAACCACAGAAGAGGTCGCGATGATGGACCATGAACCAAACCCGCCGGACACGGCAGCGCCCTGCCAATCATCGGGCGTGACACGACGCACCGTCATGAAGGTTGGGGCGATGTCGGCCACCATGGTGCCCTTGGGTGTCATGGTCCCCTGGAAGGCCAGCGCGCAGCCGCTCGACGATAAAAGGCAACCGGCCCCGGGGCTGGCTGCCGGCAATGTCGTCGAGATTTCACCGCGGATCAACGGCACCCGCCGGACGCTACGGGTGGATGCGCGCACCTCGCTGCTCGATCTGCTGCGCGAGAGGCTGGACCTGGTCGGGGCCAAGAAGGGCTGCGACCACGGTCAGTGCGGCGCCTGTACGGTGCATGTGAACGGGCGCCGGGTCGCTTCCTGCCTGACGCTCGCGGTGAAGGTCGACGGCGCGGAAGTGCTGACCATCGAGGGCATCTCCGACGGGCAGGCGCTTCATCCCATGCAGCAGGCCTTCATCGATCATGACGCGCTGCAGTGCGGCTATTGCACGCCGGGACAGATCATGGCCGCCATCGCCTGCATCGAGGAAGGGCACGCATCCGATGCCGCCACCATTCGCGAATACATGAGCGGCAACATCTGCCGCTGCGGGGCCTACAACGGCATCGTCGCCGCGGTCGAGCAGATCGCCAGATCCGTGCGGGAGGGCTGAGATATGCGTGCATTCAGCTACAGCCGCCCCCGCACTCCGGAAGCCGCCGTGGCCGCCTTCACCGATGCCGGGGCGGGTGCGCGGTACATTGCGGGTGGAACGACGCTTTTCGACCTGATGAAACTCAATGTCGAGCAACCCAACCATCTGGTGGACGTATCCGAACTCCACGGCACCGATCTGATCGAGACATCCGGCGACGTGCTGCGTTTCGGCGCGGGCGCGCGGATGGCCGATATCGCCGACGACGAGACGATCAAGAGAGAGTATCCGCTGCTGGCGGAGAGCCTCTGGCGAGCGGCCTCGCAGCAATTGCGCAACATGGCCAGCGTGGGTGGCAACCTGCTGCAGCGCACCCGGTGCCCCTATTTCCGCAACGGCGCAGGGGGTGTTTATCCCTGCAACAAGCGTGACCCGGGAACGGGATGCGCCGCCATTGATGGGCTGGATCGCGGACAGGCGGTGCTGGGAACCAGCGACGCCTGCACCGCGGTGTCGCCAGGAGACTGGCCGGTGGCGCTGACCGCTCTCGACGCCGACATCGTCGTGCTCGGGCCGCAAGGCAATCGCACCATTCCGATCGCGGACTTCTACCTGTTGCCCCAGGACACGCCGGATCGCGAATTCTCGCTGGAGCCTGGCGAACTGGTCATCGAGATCCGCGTGCCCAAGACGGCTGCCGGCCGCGCCTCGACCTACCACAAGGTTCGCGACCGGGAATCCTACGCCTTCGCACTTGCCGCCGCCGCCGTCGCCCTGCGGATAGAGGGCGGCCAGGTGCGGCAGGCGCATATCGCGCTGGGTGGCGTTGCCACGAAACCCTGGCGGTCGCGAGAGGCGGAAGCGGCGCTGCGCGGAAGGGCGCCGACACGCGAGAACGCACTCGCCGCGGGACGTGCCGCACTAGCCGGCGCCAAGGCCGGCCGACACAATGGTTTCAAGATCCATCTCGCCGCCAACACGATCGCCGATGCGATCTCGATCGCTGCAGAAAGGAGCGCATCATGACCCTCTCCTCAAACCCGGATCGCCCGCGTGTCGACGCGCGCCAGAAAGTGCTCGGCGAAGCGCTGTTCGCGGCCGACCAGCGGGTCGATAATCTGCTCCACGCCATGACGGTTCCGGCCTCCATCGCCAAGGGCCAGATCCGCACCATCGACGCCGCCGCCGCGCTGGAGGTTCCGGGCGTCGTCAGGGTCATGACCTTCGACGACTTCGCGGACATCCAGACGACGCCAGCGTCGCGGGGCGCCTATGGGCAGCCGGGGAAAGGCTACCAGCCAATGACCGGTCCCGACATCGTCCACCGCGGCGAACCGGTTGCGCTGGTACTGGCAGAAACCCTGGAGGCGGCCATCGAAGGCGCCGAGTCGGTGTCGGTCGAGTATGACGAGGCGGTGGAGTTCACCGCGCTGATGGAGCAGGACGGGGCCGAGGAGGCGTCCGAAGTCTTTACCCGCCTTGGCCATGGCGATGCGGAAGGGGCCTTCGCGGGCGCCGCGCACAAGGTCGATGTGACGTATTGGCATCCCCAGCAGCATCACAATCCGATCGAATTGATCTCGACGACGGCGCTCTTCTCGGAGGGCAAGCTGCGCATCTTCGAGGGCACCCAGTGGAGTTCGGCCCTCGCCGGTGGGCTGGCCGGCATGATCGGCCTCGAGCCGCAATCGGTTCGCGCCTCCAGCCCCTATGTCGGCGGCGGTTTCGGGCAGAAGAACGGGATACAGGAGCAGAGCGCGCTGGTCGTCCGTGCCGCCACGATCATGGGGCGTCCGGTCAAGCTGGTGATGCCGCGCGGCCAGCTCTTCCACACCGCGTCGTATCGGCCGCGCAGCCTTCATCACGTACGTCTCGCCGCCGATACCGACGGCAAGCTGGCGGCCGGCCTCTACCGCACCGAGCAGCAGAACAGCCGCTACGACGGCTACAACCCGTTGTTCGGCGAAACCCCGCCACGCATGTACGGCTACCCGAACTGGGCGGGCGAGGATCGCGTGATTCGCGTCGACACCCAGACGCCTGGGCACCAGCGCGCTCCCCACGAACATCCGTCCAGCTACGCCACCGAATGCGCCCTGGACGAATTGGCGCATGAACTGGGCATGGACCCCGTCGAGCTGCGGCTGGCCAACGATACCGATACGGACCCCATCACCGGCAAGCCATACTCGTCACGGCATCTGGCGGAGTGCCTGAGACGCGGAGCCAGGATGATCGACTGGGGTCGCCGGAGACAGGAGCCGGGGACGCTGCGGGCCGAGAACGGCCACAGGATCGGGCTCGGCGTGGCCTGCGGAAACTACAAGGCGTCGATGAGCCCGGCGATCGCGACGCTGCGGCTTCAGGCGAACGGCGTCTGCCGCATCTCGCTGTCGGGTCACGAGATGGGGCAGGGACTACGCAGCGTGATCGCGGCGGAACTGATCGAGGTGCTGGGCGTCGACCCCGCCAAGCTCGACATCAGGATCGGCGATACCGGTCTTGCCCCGCAGATGCTAACCGCCGGCTCCTGGGGCACGGCCAGCGTGGCACCCGCCGCCCGGGCTGCCGCGCTCAAGCTGCGTGCCAATCTCGTCGAACTGATCGGTCGGGACGATTTCGAAGGGCCGGCTCACGTGCAACTGGCGAAGACCCGCCGGCCCATGCTGAAGGTCGAGATCGACACGGTTCCATTGGGCGAAGGCCCACAGGCGATCGACAATCTGCGCAGGGGGCTGCCGGTCACGACGGGTCCCGAGTACGCCGACTTCATGGCCTTCAGCTGGATTGCCCATTTCGCCGAAGTGCACGTCGAACCGTCGACGGGGCGGGTCCGAACGCGGAGGTTCGCCAGCGTCATCGATTGCGGTCGCGTGATGAACCGGCGCACCACGGAAAGCCAGGTCAAGGGGGGCGTCGTCTGGGCTATCGGCGCCACGTTGCGCGAGATCGGTGAAACCGACCCCCGCTACGGCCGGGTCCTCAACAACGATCTCGCAGAGTACCTGGTGCCCGTGAACGCCGATATCGACTGGATCGATGTCGATGTCATAGACGAACCCGATACCCGACTGAACCTGTCGGGCGTCAAGGGCGCGGGTGAGGTGGCGATGGTAGGCGCGGCCGCGGCAATCGCCAATGCCGTCTTCAACGCAACCGGCAAGCGTATCCGCCACCTTCCGATCAGAATCGAGGACCTGCTTTAGAACCCGTGGGTGTCTCCATCGCGGCTGCGGTATGTTGCCATGGTGCGGAAGGACAGGGTGCAGCGAGTGGCGCGTAGCGGTTCGATCATTCTTCCAAACATCATGAATCTGTCATGACGCTGCAATATTGGTCAGCGATACTCTTTCCATTGCTGGAAGACAGGTCTCGACAAACGGAGAGTAAGTCATGGGCGAAATGATCAAGCCGCAGGATCTCAAGCGCTATAGCATCGAGCTGACCGAGCGTCCGGATGGTTCCTTTGGCGTCGTCGTCGCCAACGACGAGTCGGACGACAACCTGGAACTGCTTGCCGGCGCGCTCTGTCAGGTCGCCTTGGACCTCTATCAGCAGGCCAAGGCGGAAACCCACTGAACCGCCGGCGGCGGATCGCCTTCCAGCCGATGACGCCCAATGCACTTAGGGCGCGTTACCTAAAACGCGCCGATAGACAACATTAAGACAACAGACCCCGCTGAACCTCCATTCCGCCATCCTGCTCTAAGCCTTGTTTGAACGCTCGACGAGCGACCTGAAATCGACGGGCGACGGCCACCCCGTGCCTCGCCCGGAAGCCATACAGGATGGTGGAATCATGGACTCGAAGACGCCCGACAAGCGCCCCGTCCGGCAGGATGCCGACACGTTCACCGACAAACTCTTCAAGGCGCTATCGATCCTCGCGGCCGTGGTGCTGGTCTTCGTGATTGGCGCCTTCTCGGTCGTCACCGAGATCTTTCCCGGCCCGCAGATTCAGCATGCCTACCAGGCGGGGCAGGCGCTCTATCATCAGGCCACCGATTACAACGACGTCTACAAGGGTGACATCTGGCGTCCCCAGCGCACCGATGCCCAGGGCGTCACCCAGTACGACCCTGAGCTCGCACGCAATGGCCTGACGCTCTATACCGTGGGCACCGAGCCTGCCGCCTACCTCGTCGACATGCACGGCAAGGTGGTGCACGAGTGGCGCAAGCCCTACAGCGAGGTGTGGTCCGACGGGAAGGGCGTGGCGAATCCGCGTCCCGACGAATTCATCCACTTCCGCAACGCGCAAGTGATGCCCAACGGCGACCTGATCGCGCTCTACGAGGGCAATGGCGATACGCCCTACGGCTACGGGCTGGTCAAGCTGGACAAGGACTCCAACGTGATCTGGCGCTACGCCGGAAGAGCCCACCACCAGTTCGCCATCGCGCCGGACGGCAAGATCTACGCGCTGATCCACGGCATCTTCGACGACGAGATCGAGGGGCTTGACTACCTCGAGCCGCCGCGCCTCGAGGACTCGCTGGTGGTGCTGTCGCCGGAGGGCAAGGAGCTGCAGCGCACCCGCCTGCTGCCGACGCTCCAGCACTCGCCGTTCAGCGAGCTGCTCAACAACGTGCCCGGCATCATGGTGGGAGACCCCATCCACGCCAACGCGGTCGACTACCTCACCGCCGACAAGGCCCGCAACTTCCCCTTCGGCAATCAGGGCGACCTGCTGCTGTCGTTCCGCGAGACCAGCTCCATCGCGGTGTTCGACCCGCGTTCGCAGAAGATCACCTGGGCCACGCGCGGTCCATGGATTCGCCAGCACGACCCCGACGTATTGCCCAACGGCGATATCGTGATGTTCGACAACCGCGGTCACTACCACACCCCGGAGGGCGAATCGCGGGTGGTGGAGTTCGACCCCCGCACCCTGCAGGTCGTCTGGCAGTACGCCGGAACGCCGCAGCATCCGCTGGAGAGCGAGATCCGCGGCGACCAGCACCGGCTCGACAACGGCAATACCCTGATCAGCGAATCCGATGGCGGTCGCCTGGTGGAAGTGACCCGGCATGGCCGCATCGCCTGGGAGTACGTCGTGCCGACGCGGGGCGGACCCAACGACGACATGATCCCGATCATCGGCTGGTCGCAGCGGCTCGATCCCGCAAGCTTCGACAGCGACTTCGCCCGGTCGCTGGATATCGGCGACTCCGAGGCACAGCCGGCCCGGGACGAGGGGACACTGGCCGGAGCGCCACCCCCGGATTCCTGAGACGGCGCCGCAGCGATCGTCGGTTTCACCGCAGCAGGCCATGCCGCATCGCGGGACGCCATGTCGATAGCGGCATGGCCTCCCGCATGGTAAACCCGGTTTCTATTTGAAGTTGACCAGTCGTCGTGCCACCATTCCGTCAACCAATGAAACAACCAGGGTTGACTGGGCCTATGGCAACGCCTCTCTCGCAAACGAAAAACAGCGCACTGTCGGCAACCGAGCGCGCATCGCTCTCTGCAACGGAAACCACGATGCTGCGCCACGACTGGCAGCGGGCGGAGATCCAGGCGCTGCTGGAACGCCCGTTCAACGATCTGCTGTTCCAGGCCCAGGGCGTCCACCGACGCCATTTCGATCCCAACGCCGTCCAGATATCCACGCTGTTGTCGATCAAGACCGGCGCCTGCCCGGAGGATTGCAAGTACTGCCCGCAGTCCGGGCACTACAACACCGGGCTCGAGCGCGAGAAGCTGTTGCAGGTCGAGGCCGTGCTCGAGGAGGCGCGCAAGGCCAGGGCGGTCGGTGCCAGCCGCTTCTGCATGGGGGCGGCGTGGAAACATCCCAGTGCCAGGGACATGCCCTACGTGCTGGAGATGTTGCGCGGCGTGCGGGCGATGGGACTGGAAACCTGCATGACGCTGGGCATGCTGAGTCGCGAGCAGGCCGAGCAGCTCGGGGAGGCCGGGCTCGACTACTACAACCACAACCTGGACACCTCGCCGGAGTACTACGGCGAGATCATCACCACCCGGACCTATGCCGACCGCCTGGAGACCCTGGACCACGTCCGTCAGTCCGGCATGAAGATCTGCAGCGGCGGCATTCTCGGCATGGGTGAGAGCGTCAGCGATCGGGCGGGGCTGTTGCAGCAGCTGGCCAACCTGCCCGAGCACCCCGAAAGCGTGCCGCTCAACATGTTGATCCGGATCCAGGGTACCCCGCTCGAACACGTCGAGGATCTCGACCCCATCGATTTCATCCGCACCATCGCCGTCGCGCGCATCCTGATGCCGCGTTCCCACGTGCGCCTGGCCGCCGGGCGCGAACTGATGAGCGACGAGACCCAGGCGCTGGCATTCCTCGCCGGCGCCAACTCCATCTTCTACGGCGAGCGCCTGCTCACCGCGGACAATCCCCAGGCGAGCCACGACCAGCGGCTGTTCGAGCGCCTGGGCCTGCATCCCGAGCGACGCGAGGACGTCGACGACAGCGCCCACGAGGCCGCCCTCCGGAAGCGGGTGGCCCGGGCACGGCTCGATGCCATGGTCACCGACGCCACGGCCCGGGCGTGAGCGAGGCCGTGGAGACAGCGCTCGAGACGCGGGACGATTCGCTGGACGGCATACTGATGGCTCGGCTGGCGCGTCAGCGGCAACACCAGCGCTACCGCCAGCGGGCGACGACGACGGGCATCGGGCCACGTTTTCAGCGCGCGGGGCGCGAGACGCTGGCGTTCTGCAGCAACGACTATCTCGGACTGGCGGGGGATCCGCGCCTGGCCGAGGCGCTGGCGGACGGGGCCCGGCGTTTCGGCACCGGCGGCGGCGCATCGCACCTGGTCTGCGGCCATGGCGAGGCCCACGAACGGCTGGAGCAACGCCTGGCCCAGTTGACGGGTTATCCGCGGGCACTGCTCTTCTCCAGCGGCTATCAGGCCAATCTCGGAGTGATCTCCACGCTGCTGGGGCGCGGGGACATGGCACTCCACGACCGCCTCAACCACGCTTCGCTGCTGGACGCGACGCGGCTGGCCGGTGCCCGGCTGGAGCGCTTCACGCACCGGGATGCCGGCGATTGCGGCCAGCGACTGGCAACACTGGCCGCCCGACGGCGCACCCTGGTCGTCAGCGATGGCGTGTTCAGCATGGATGGCGATGTCGCCGACCTGGGCCAGCTGGCAGCGCAGTGCGAACGCCATCGGGCGTGGTTGATGATCGACGATGCCCACGGCATGGGCGTGCTGGGCGAGGAGGGCGGCGGTACGCGCCAGGCCCAGGGGATCGCGCCGGACCGGATCGCGGCCACCGTCGGCACGCTGGGCAAGGCGCTCGGCACCCAGGGCGCGTTCGTCGCCGGCAGCGAGACACTGATCGAGGCGCTGATCCAGTTCTCCCGCCCCTACATCTACACCACCAGTCTCTCGCCGGCACTGGCGTGGGCGACGCTGACCAGCCTCGACATCGTCCGCGACGAGCCGGAACGCCGTGCTCATCTCTCCTCGTTGGTCCGACGCTTCCGTCACGAGGTCGCCGGCCTGAGCGAATTCGATCTACACCTGATGTCGTCGGATACACCGATCCAGCCGCTGGTGGTCGGGCCGAGCTGGCGCCGGGCGCCGGGCGAACGCGGTGGCAACGAAGCCGCGGCGCTGGCGCTGGCGGCGGCGCTCCAGGAGGCCGGGCTCTGGTGCAGTGCGATCCGTCCCCCCACGGTGCCCGAGGGCACCTCGCGTCTGCGCTTCACACTGTCGGCGGCCCACACCCATGACGATCTCGACCGGCTGTCGAGCGTGCTGTTCGACGCCGCCCGCCGGCTGTCCAGTAAAGGCCCGTCGGCATGAGCGCCCAGACCATCGTGCTCCTGCCCGGCTGGGCGCTGGGGTCCGCCCCGCTGGCGCCCTTGGCCGACGCCCTGCGTCGGCGGCTGCCCCCGGGTTATCGGGTCGAGTGCATCGACTATCTCGCCTTGACCAGTCACCGCCCCGAAAGCTGGGTAGCGTCGCTGGACCAGGCGTTGCCCCAGGACGCCTGGCTGGCGGGCTGGTCCCTCGGCGGGATGCTGGCCACCTCGCTGGCGCAGTGGCGCGGCCGTCGGGCGCGGGGGCTGATCGCGCTGGCCGCCAACGCCAGTTTCGTCACTCGCGCCGGCTGGCCGCAGGCGATGACCGGGGAAGCGCTGGACGATTTCCAGCGCGGCCTGCGGGCATCGCCCACCCGGACCTTCAGGCGGTTCGCCCGGTTGAGCGCCCAGGGCGGCCGGGACACGCGTCGGCTGGGGCGGGAGCTGCTGGCGGCGCTGGAGACGACACCGCTCGACCAGGCCCTGGCCGGGCTGGGAGTGTTGTCCGCCCTCGATCTGCGTGACGTCCCGGCCACGCTGAAGATCCCGCAACTGCATCTGTTCGGGGAAGACGACGCCCTTGTGCCGGCGCTCGCGCGCCACGCCATCGCCGCACGCCTGCCCGAGGGCGGCAGCACGGCGTCGATCGCGGAGGCGGGCCACGCCTTTCCGCTGGAACGCGCCGAGGAGACCGCGGCACTGATGGCAGCCTTCATCCTCGCCGCCGACGAGGCCGTCTGATGACCGCGATGACGCCCCCACGCCGCGCCGCTGCCGCCGGGGACAGCCGTCGCCAGCGGATCGCCGACGCTTTCTCCCGGGCCGCGGCCGGCTACGACGGCGCCGCCCAGTTGCAGCAGGCCGTCGCCGACGACCTGCTGACGCGGCTGCCGCAAACGGCCTCCCGGCGCGCGCTGGTCGATATCGGCTGCGGCACCGGCTATCTGGTATCGCGCCTGGCAGAGCGACACGACGGGCCCGCCATCGGGCTGGACATCGCCCCCGGCATGCTGGACCAGGCCCGGCGACGACACGCCGGCCGTTCGATCCACTGGGTGACCGGCTGCGCGGAGTCGCTGCCGCTGGCCGCCGGCAGTGTCGAACTGGTGGTGTCGAGCCTGGCGGTGCAGTGGTGCGATTCGCTCGAGGCGTTCCTGCGCGAAGCCGCCCGGGTGCTGGTGCCCGGCGGCTGGCTCGGCTTCACCACCCTGTGCGAGGGCACGCTGGTGGAGCTGCAACAGGCGTGGCAGCAGGTCGATGGCGCGATCCACGTCAACGAGTTCCTGCCGGAAGCCCGGCTGTTCGAGACGCTGCGGGCCCCCGGCTGGCGACCGGCCGAGGTGGTCATGACCACGCGCCGGACCCACCACGCCACGCCGGCCGACACGCTGCGCGCGCTGAAGCGTATCGGCGCCAACACGATAACGGCGTCGGCGGCGGCCGGTGGGGGACTGTCCGGTCGTCGCCGCTTCGCCCGCCTGGCGCAAACGCTGGAGCGCTGGCGGGAGCCGGCCGGGATCCCCACCCGCTACCGCGTCGCCACCGTGCTGATGCAACGCCACACCCAGCAGGATTGAGCCATGAACGCCTATTTCGTCACCGGTACCGATACCGACGCCGGCAAGACCGTGATCACCACCGGATTGATGGCCGCCGCCAGACGCCGGGGGCTGACCGTCGCCGGCGGCAAGCCGGTCGCCTCAGGCTGCGAGCCAACCCCGCAGGGATGGCGCAACGCCGATGCGCTGGCCATTCAGGCCCAGTGCCACCCGGCGTTGCCGTACGAGGCGATCAACCCCTTCGCGTTCGAGCCCGCCATCGCTCCCCATATCGCCGCCCGCGAAGCCGGCGTCGCGCTCGACCTCCCGCGGCTGGCCGAGCCGATGCGAACGCTGCTGGAGCGCGGCGCCGATGTCACCCTGATCGAAGGGGCGGGCGGCTGGCGCGTTCCGCTCAACGCGCGCGAGTCGATCCCGGAACTGGCGATGGTGCTGGACCTTCCCGTGGTGCTGGTGGTGGGCGTGCGCCTCGGTGCGATCAACCACGCCCGCCTCACGCTGGAAGCGATCCGGCGCGACGGCGTGCGCGTCGCCGGCTGGGTCGCCAACATTCTCGAACCCGACACCCCGCGCCTGGGGGAGAACCTCGAGGCGCTGGCGCACTGGCTCGGCGAGCAGGGCGGGGCGCCCTGCCTGGGCGTGGTGCCCTGGCTGGATCCACCGGATGCCGAGGCCGCCGCCGACTTTCTCGACCTCGAGCCGCTGCTGAACGATCCCGCCTGAGTGGCACCGGCGAACCCCGGCAAGACTTCACACCGCAAGAGACGACACATGAACCGCAATCGCGACTGGATGCAGCGTGACCTGGCCAGCCTCTGGCACCCCTGCACCCAAATGAAGGATCACGAGACACTGCCCGTCGTGCCGATCCGGCGCGGGAAGGGCGCATGGCTGGAGGATTTCGAGGGCAGGCGCTATCTCGATATCGTCAGCTCCTGGTGGGTCAACGTGTTCGGCCACGCCAACGACCGGATCAACGACCGGATCAAACGCCAGCTCGACGAGCTGGAACACGTGATCCTGTCCGGCTTCACCCACCAGCCGGTGATCGAGCTGTCGGAAAGACTTGGCCAACTGGCGCCGGCCGGCCTGGGCCACTGCTTCTACGCCGACAACGGCTCTTCCGCCGTCGAGATCGCGCTCAAGATGAGCTACCACCACTGGCGCAACGTCGGGCGGCCGGAGAAGCGGCGCTTCCTGACCATCACCAACGGCTATCACGGCGAGACGCTGGGGGCGCTGTCGGTGGGAGACGTGGCACTCTATACCGACACCTACCGCTCGCTGCTGCTGGACGTGATCAAGGTGCCGGCGCCGGACGGCTTCGGCCTGCCGCGAGACCGATGGGTCGACCAGGCGCGAGACGCCTTCGCGCAGATGGAAGCGGCGCTGGCGCGTCACGCCCACGAGCTGGCGGCGGTCATCGTCGAACCGCTGATCCAGTGCGCCGGCGGCATGCGCATGTACCCGC